>CAZVRN010000329.1:0-3607 GCA_964629485.1 uncultured Thermodesulfobacteriota bacterium
TGCAGCAGTTGGTGCGGGACTATGTTGAAGATACCGCTTGCGAAATTATCGGATGCTGGGCCATCACTGAACCGGATCACGGATCGGATTGGGTCATGTCGACCCTGCCGACTTTCGATGATCCGAGGTGCGCTCCCCAGGTTAAAGCAGTTTTAAAAGGAGATGAATATATCATAAACGGTCAAAAATCGGCCTGGGTAAGCAATGGAACCATTGCCACACATGCCTGCCTCCATCTCTCTCTTGACCCATCCAAAGGCATGCAAGGCACCGGGCTGGCCATAGTGCCTCTTGACCTGCCCGGAATTACACGCGGAAAACCTTTAAACAAAATCGGACAGCGGGCCCTGAACCAGGGTGAAATTTTTTTCGAAGAAGTAAAGCTCCCCAAAAAATACATGGTCATAACCGACGGCGCTATGATGTCTGCCATAGCAAAAATGATCCTGACCAACGCCAACGGCGGTATGGGTCTTACCTTTGTCGGGCTGGCTCAGGCGGCTTACGATGAAGCCCTGAAATATGCCAAGGAACGCATCCAGGGCGGGGTACCCATATTCGAGCATAAAAACATCAAACTCCAGCTCTTCGAGATGTTTATGAAGGTCGAGGCGGCGCGGGCCTATGCCCGGCGTATGTCGGCCTACAACGCGGCCATGGCGCCTAACGGTTCCTCACCGCACGCAGTCGCAGCCAAGGTCTTTTCCACCAGGACCGCTTTCGAAGTAGCCAGCGAAGCCATCCAGGTTTTCGGCGGGAATGGACTCTCGAAAGAATACATCATTGAAAAAATTTTCCGGGACGCCAAGGCGGCCATGATTGAGGACGGTGAAAACAATGCCTTATCCATAGCTGCGGCCGAAGACCTAATGTAGCAGCACGGTAAAACAAACTACTTCAGAGAGGGTTGCATTTTATCACCCTTTTCTGCAATATGCTCTTTGGGACAGTTCATGGTCGATGGGGGCCGAAATGGCGAAGGAGGCTTACAATGAGCGAAGATGTTTATATCATCGGTGTCGGGATGATCAAGTTTGGGAAATGGCTGGAAAAAAGTGTAAAAGACATGACCGGGGAGGCACTGGAACTGGTTCTCAAGGATTGCGGACTCACCAGGAATGATATTGAAGCCGCATGGTTTTCCAACACCATGTGGGGAATGTATAGCTTCCAGCATTCGATTCGAGGCCAGGTTGCCATAACGGCAAATGGCCTGGAGGGTATTCCCATAACCAATGTGGAGAATGCCTGCGCCAGCGCCAGCACCGCGCTTCACTGTGCCTGGACGGCTGTCAAGGCCGGATTGTACGACTGTCTTCTGGCAATCGGTGTTGAAAAGCTTTATGATAAAGACCGCGCCAAGGTCATGCGAAGTTTTATGGCGGGCACGGATGTCGAAGAAATGGCCCAAACCGTGGCCAGGCTGCGCGAGGCTGAAATGAAGCGCAGGGAAAAACAGGCCAAGGAAGAGGAAGGATCGGTTCAGCCGGAGAAATCCGGCGGTCACTCCGCATTCATGGATTTTTATGCCGCCGGTGCCCGGGCTCACATGGAAAAATACGGTTCCACTCAGCGGCAACTGGCAGTCATCGCGGCGAAAGCTCATAACAACTCCACCCTGAACCCCCTGGCCCAGTATACCTTCCCTCAAACGGTGGAACAGGTCTTGGAAGATAGAATTGTGGCTTACCCTTTGACCAGGGCTATGTGCGCCCCCATCGGCGATGGCGCTGCCGCAGCCGTTATTTGCAGTGAACGTTTTTTAAAAAAACATCCTTCAGACAGGGCTGTCAAAATCAGGGCTTCAGTGCTGGAGGGGGGAAACCGGGTCGGTCCGGGAGACATCAGCGAACGGGCGTCCCAAAAAGCATATGAAATTTCAGGCCTCGGGCCGGAAGACATAGATGTTATGGAAGTTCATGATGCCACCGCTTTTGGTGAAATCTCCCAGTTGGAATCCCTGGGCTTCTGCCCTGCCGGAGAGGGTGGAATCCTGGCGGAAAGCGGAGCCACGGCCCTGGATGGCAAAATCCCGGTGAACCCCAGCGGCGGGCTGATTTCCCGGGGGCACCCCATTGGAGCTTCCGGCCTCGCCCAGATTTATGAACTGGTAACTCAGCTCCGCGGCGAAGCGGGAAAACGGCAGGTTAAAAACCATCGCATTGCCATGGCCGAAAACGGCGGAGGCACCATCGGCAGGGGCGAAGCAGCCATGGCCATACATATACTGGAAAAAAAGTGACGGCAACCATCTTGCCACGGCATGCTCATATCGAGACCGATGATCCGGCCCATGGGAAGCGAACATAGCAGGCCAAGTGATCCGGAGATCCATGACCGGCTGAGTAAAACATTTGGACCAAACGAGGCTGCCTGCAGTTGCGGCCCGTAATTTTTTCTTCAAATATACGAATCAAATTAACAGCCCGGGCTGTAAAAGACAGGAAGCAAGGGATGAACTCTCAGGGCGAGCGGATGTTATTATCCATGAACATCAACTGTCAACCTGCTCCTGCCTGAAATGGTTGTTGTGCTCCTGCCAGTTATTTTACGGGCGCGTGGAGGTCATATTTAATACATAGGAGGGTAACAATGACTAAAATCAATGTCGGTGAGATCATGACCAGAAGGGCGCTCTTAAGTCCAAATAAGGAAGCCCTGGTATGTGAGGACGTGCGACGGACCTTTTCAGACCTGAACACGAGGGTCAACCGGCTGGCCCAGGCCATGAAAGCGCTCGGAGTTGGTTATGGGGACCGGGTCGGCATCCTGGCCCTGAACGAACCTGAATATTACGAAATGCTGTTCGGTCTTGGTAAAATAGGCGCCATTCTGGTTCCGATAAACTACCGGCTGGCCGGGCCGGAGATGGAGTTCATTCTTTCTGACTGTGGAGCCAAGGCGTTTGTTTTCGGCCGGGAATACTTCGAAGTGGTGGATTCGTTTCGAGACAACATACCGGCCAAAGAATTAATCGCCATTTCGGATGAACCGCCAAAATGGGCAAAATCCTACGCGCATATTATTGAGAACTCCTCTGGAGAAGAACCGGAAATTACGGGCGGTGATGATGATACCTTGACGATTCTTTATACTTCAGGCACGACGGGCAAGCCCAAGGGGGCCGAACTCACGCACCTCAACTTCTTCTGGGCCGCGGTGTCCATGGAAGCGACCTTGGGGGACCTTGGAGAAACGATCTTGGTGGCTCTTCCCCTGTTCCATATCGGAGGTCTGGGTGGGGTACCCATGTTCGTTCATCGGGGTGTACGGACTGTGATGCTTAGAAGCTTTGACCCCCAAAGGTTCCTTGAGCTGATTGAGGAAGAGAAGGTCAATGGTTTCGGCTCGGTGCCTGCGCTTCTGTCATTCCTCAAGGTGGTGCCAAACTTTGACAAGTATGACTGGAGTTCCGTCAGGATCATTCTGGTATACGCCGCACCGGTGCCAGTGACGCTTCTCAAAGAATACGCCGCGGCGGGCATAGAAGTTCGCCAGCTTTACGGCCTTACCGAGTGCTGCACCGGGACTGTACTCGATTCGGAAAATGCAATTTCCAAGGCGGGGTCTTGCGGTCATCCTTTCTTTCATATTGACGTTCGCCTGA
>CAZVRN010000330.1:0-3602 GCA_964629485.1 uncultured Thermodesulfobacteriota bacterium
TTCCACAGAACGGTCGGCTGGATTAAAGATAAAAAAGGCATCGCAAAAGCCGGCCGTATTTTTATAGATCCAGCCTCCTGTGCCTGCCGGAAGGGTTGATGCGGCTGCGTATCCTCCATTTGACCAGACCCAGAAGACTCCCTGGGTGATGCTGTTCTCACTGCCGGTCAAAGGCACTTCAATGTCGCCTTCCTTGATGATAATTGACGAGACACTGACCTCGAAGTTAAAGGGATTGCCAATTAAGTTCCAGCCCTGGCCGATTTCCACGGGGCAGCCCGAACGCCCCGCCAAATCCACGGTCACCGGCGTCTCTGTTCCTTCCAAAGTCAGGGTTTGGCCGTTTCTGAACAAGAACCAGGCCGCGTCGCCCGGCAAAATATTGCCTACCGAACCGGTAAAAGGATATTCCGTGTAGGTCTGGGTTTCGGCATCGTAAGCAAAAATCCGCATCAGGCTAGTGTCATATGTTCCGATCTGTCCACCGAGCATCGTCACCGGATTGGGGTCTGAGGCCCTCAAAGGCACGGCCACGATCCTGTAATCCGCCGCAGTGGTTCCCGCCGGCAGGGTCACGCTGTAGGAATCAGGACCGTAACACGACTGGTCAAAAGAGAGCACGCCTATATCAGTATAAGTTTGAAAGACGATCAGGATATTCTGGCAGGCGTTGCCATAAGCCGCCGAGGGATTTCCTTGAAGGTCTTGGCCCGTGAGGACGGCAAAATTGGTATTAACCGGTGTATTATAAGGCGACCCGTCAAAGGTTAGTTCCTGGCCGTAAATATCATAAACACTTTGGGACCGGTAGTCGTACCAAACCACCAGGAATCTTTGATTAAAGGGGTCATACGCAACTCTGGGGGCATATTGATTACTTACGGCGCTCGAAATGATAAAATTCACGTCAGAGGCGGTATTGTAAAGCGAACCATCCGGATTTACCAGTTGTCCGAGAATATTTTCACCCATTTCATAGTTAAAGCCTTCCCAAACGACCAGGAATCTTTGGTTTATACCGTCATAAGCCACGTCAGGACTGTATTTGGAAGGATAGTCCGTTGAATCGGAAATGGCGAAGCTCGATCCGTAAAGCGTTTTGCGCTCATTAATAAACCTCCTTGCTTTGACCCGGCAAACTGAAACCGGTCAAAAGCTTATATCCCGGATATTCGGAGCTTCATCTGTTCAAATCCAAAAAACAGACTTTCCCGCTGCCTCACTGTTTTATTCAGGCACAAAGCTAATGTCGTTTTTTCCGTTTATATAAAAAGATACCTTATCATTAAGATATTGTAAATACGGCTACGATAAAATTACATTAGCAAAGTTTTAATGAAAAAACAAATTCTTGCATGGTCCGGGCCTGGCAGCTATCAACTGCAAAAAATTCTTTAACTCAGGGCTGTTTTCTCAACGGTCTTCTATGATAAACCCGGTTCCCCGTCCAGCTCAAATCCGGGCTCAGGCGAACAGTCGGCAATCTCACGAAGAAGCTTCAGCGTTTCCAGTGCTTCCTCTTCGTCCAGCTTTTGGATGGCAAAACCGGCATGTACAATCACCCACTCGCCTGCCCTGGCGTCTTCGATAAGCGAAGCAGAGACCCTTTTGCGGACCCCTCCGCTTTCAACGACGATCATCTCATTTGAATCAACTTTCATGATTCTGCCTGGAATGGCGAGACACATCAGGTATCTCCTTCCCCTCACCTGGCGCCTTCAAGCGGCTTACATTGCCGCCAAATATTCGTTCATCCGGGTTGATATTCTATGCCGAGCCGCCTTAACTCTGCAAGGACCAGATCAACCAAATCGTTCACCCGGGCCTCTATGACCGGGGTCAATTCCATGCCCCAGGGGCTGATATCCAGGGGCTCCACACCCAGAACAATTTTGCGGGGCGTTCTTGGCCCAATTTCCCGGGCAATGGTCAGGGCTTCAAGCAAATCAAGCTCATGCATGGAAATTTTTTGATACACCCTTTCCGGAATTTCTCCGTCAACAAACCTGTAAATAGTCCCCGGCTCCCGGTTGTTAATCACCGCGTCAATGATAATGAGGTCCCCGGCTCCTTCAATAACCGGAAGAAGGCCCAGGCCGAGAACGCCCCCGTCCACCAATTCCACTTCCGGGGGAAAACAAAAGCGCTTCCCAAGCTCTTCAATCACCCTTATTCCGACGCCCTCATCCCTGCAAAGTAGGTTGCCCGTTCCGAGGACCACGATTTTTTTTAAATCTTTTTCAGGCATACGAAAATCAGGTCACTCTGAACTTGTAAATTTCGTTGGTCTCGGGGTCGATCACATGCACGGCGCAGGCAATGCAGGGATCGAAGGAGTGAACCGTTCGCAACACTTCCAGCGGCTGTTTTGGATCATGAACCGGGGTACCGATAAGGGCTTCCTCCACCGGCCCGGCCTGGCCGGTATGGTCGCGCGGACCCAGGTTCCAGGTCGAAGGAACCACCATCTGGTAATTTTTGATCTTTTTGTTTTCAATCTCGATCCAGTGCCCCAGGCCGCCCCTCGGTGCGTCATTCAGTCCGAGGCCCTCGGCTTGTTCAGGCATAGTCCATTTTCCCACTGTCCCGGTTTCGCCTTTTTTCAGATTTTCGACCAGGGCCATGACCCATTTTTTGGTTTCCCTGGCTATGACCAGCGTCTCCATGGCCCGGGCAACGGTCCGGCCCAGGGTGGAAAAAAGCGCTGAAGGGGGAAGGTCCAGCTTCTTAAGGACCTGATTCACCATTGGCTTGAAGTCTTTGTGGTCACGGCTGTATGCGACAAGAACCCTGGCCAGGGGCCCGACCTCACACGCCCGGCCATTGTATCGAGGGGCCTTGAGCCAGGAATATTTGCTGTTATCGCTAAATGTGTCTATCTTTGAACCGGGGCTGACCGGTCTTGTATCGCCTCTTGCGGGGTTAAGCGGCGCGCCGTCTTCATACCAGGCCCTTTTTACGTCCTCGGTCACCCGCTTTGGGTCAGTGGTTTCGAGCGTATCCAAATGCCGGTTAAACAAAACTCCCCGCGGTATGTAAAAGCTCTCGGGTTCTTTTTCCGAGGTTGGAAATTCGCCCCAGGTGAGATAATTGGCACAACCGCCGATACGCCCCCAATCCTTATAAAAAGAGGCCATGGCCAGAACATCCGGGACATATATATTCTCAATGAATTCAATAGATTCATTCAACTGATAGAGGTACTCGGAAATTCTGTCAACGTTCAGGTAGGCGCCGCAGGTAACGCCTCCCGGACAGAGCGATTGCGGATGGGGGTTCTTCCCGCCAAAGACGGCTTGAGTCCGAGCCATCTTGACCTGCTGCTTAAGGGCCATAAGGTAATGAGCCGCAGCCAGCAGGTTGACCTCCGCAGGCAGTTTATAGGCCGGATGCCCCCAGTAAGCGTTGGCAAAAGGTCCTAGTTGACCGCTTTCCACAAAAGTTTTCAACCTGGCTTTGACCCCTTCGAAATCTCCGGTCCCCAGGCCGGGTTTTTTCGAAATATCGTTCGCCAGATCAGCCGTTTTTTTAGGATCAGCGGAAAGGGCGCTGATCAGATCGACCCAGTCCAGGGCATGGAGATGGTAGAAGTGAACCACGTG
>CAZVRN010000331.1:0-3598 GCA_964629485.1 uncultured Thermodesulfobacteriota bacterium
TTGTGCCTTTGGAAGGAAGCAGCGTCAAGAATCCGCTCGACATGATGGGCGCATTCTTCCGGGGCGGCCGGGATGGTTTTATGAAAACCTTCACCCTGCTCCGTGACGACCCCAACATTGACGCCCTCATCTTTCTCCAGATGGCGGAAATGTACCTCAGAAAAGGTGGGCGCGCCTTTCTGGATGCGTTTGTCAAGATGGTGCTCGACTGCGTAAAAGCGCTGGAAAAACCGGCCTTTATTGTGCTGGAAGCAGGACGCGGTCAATCCCTGGAGGCCGAGGCCATCCGGCAGGAAATGCAGGCGAAATACATTGCGGCCGGCCTGGTGACTTTTCCGACCTTTTCATCAGCCGCAAAGGCCCTCTCCCACATGAGCGACTACCGGGATTATCTGAATTTCCACAATTCATAAAGCCCTGTCCAACCCGAAATCAGCCCCAGGGGATCCTTGTTTTTCAGCAGGGATCCCCATTGTTTCAACTGACTTTTTTATTAGGAACAGCCACTATTTTTTTGTCCCCAAATAATAGGTTTTACCTGTTAATTTTTCTCGTTCCAGGGCTCTGCCCTGGGATAAGTAGATCGGTTCGAGGCTCTGCCTCGATACCTTAAGATTTATTCATCGCGAACGGCGAATAATCCAAAAACCATCACGGATGAGACTATATTGCGTCGGGAATTAGAATACATTCACAACAACTCGGTTCGTAGAGGTTATGTGGATATGCCAGAACATTGGAGATATTAGGGCGTGCGGCAATACCAGGGAAGCCATGGTTTGGTTCTAGTTGAAATTATTGCATGAATTTCTGAATTGAGGCAGAGCCTCAAGGCATTACATCGCTCCAGGGCTCTGCCCTGGAACGAGGGAAGGAATATAGTGTGCGCTCAAGGCCATGAATAAATCTGCTTATTCATGCTGCGTGTTAATGGCTGTCTTTTTTAAGCCCGTAGCGTTCTCCCTTAAGGCCGCGCACGGCCAGGTCAACGGTGGCCAGGCGTCTTTGCCCTTCAACCCGGTGAGGACCAGGTGTGTTCATCATGGCCACATAATCCCCCAGGGAATCTTCCAGGGCGCTGGTGTACCCCTGGATGTCCTGGGCCTTGTTCATCTGCAGCTTGGCGAAACGCAGTGCCAGGAGACTGTTTTCAGCCACCCGGTGAGCGTAGGCGTAGGTTTCTTTTTCAAGGTCTTTGGTCGGTAAGACGCGGTTGACAAATCCGTATTGCGCGGCTTCTTCCGCGGTGATAAAACGGCTTTCAAAGCATAATTCCTTGGCCCGGCGTATGCCGATATCCCATGGAATTGACATATATTCAACGAAGCCGGCCAGAAACAGCGCGTCTTTGGCCGCGAAGATCACGTCCAGGCAGGCGGCCAGCATCCATCCGGCATAGATGCAATATCCTTCAACCATGGCAATGGTCGGTTTCGGATGGTTGCGCCATTTCAAGAGCAAATCCAGGTTGTATTTTTTAAACTGGTCGTATGTCTCGATGCCTGGTTCGGCGCCGAGTGATTTTCGATATTCCTCTGCTTCCGGCGTTCCTAAGTCGTGTCCCGAGGAAAAGTTACCGCCGCTGCCGCGAACTATGATGACTTTCACGGCCTTGTCCTCTTTTGCCTGGTCCATGGCCCTGTCCACTTCATCAAGAAGACGATAACCCTGCGCGTTTTTATAGTGAGGGCGGTTTAGTGTAATAGTCGCGATCGATTCTTCGACGCTGTAAAGAATTTCATCGAATGACATAATATCACTCCTTAAGCGTTTACTTGGCTTTTTTAAGTATTATTGATAAAAAAAGGCCTTTTTACAGGGAAGTGTAAAGTGAATAAAGATTGCCTGTCAAGCGAATACAGGCCATAGAAACCATTTAAGAACTTGATCCTTTAGCCGAACCCATGCAAATGTTTTTTAATATATGCCTGCGGGTTAAATTTTCGGCTTTCGCGGTTTAAGTCAAAACACTAATTTTGAGATAGCCCCTAATAACTGGTAACCGCCCGTGTTTTTACAAACACAGATCTTACCGGCCCGGGGGCTGTTTTTTTAACCAGGCGAATTTTTTAAAAATTTTTAAGTGTAATCGGCCAGGTTCAGGAGGTTGGGTTCCATCTCGTTCAGGATGCCGTGGAAATCGTCGGGCTTGAGGCCCAAGAGGTCCCAGGCTTCTCTGGACAGAGGCGGGACATAAGGGTCGCCGCCTGAACCGAAGCCGCGCGCCCGGATAATAATGTTGGCCAGGTGAACAATGGCGGTCTGCTCCGGGGCGTTGCGGGCCCTTTCCGGCCGATGGTGATAAAACATGGGTTCGGCCAGCGACTGAGGCAGCTTCCAGTGCTCGGCCAGCCACAGGCCCACCTGGGCGTGAGTGAACCCGAGCACCTCGTTTTCCGCTTCGTAACGGGAAATCTTTTTCTCTTCCACCAGCCTTCCGATCTCATCCCTGATAGGTTCATCGAGCTGCACCGAGAGGACCACCTTGCCCAGGTCATGGAGCAGGCCGGCCACGGATACCTCTTCCGCGTCGGTCCGGCCGATGCGGCTCGCAATGACTCTGGCCGTGGCCGCGCTGCCGATGGAGTGTTCCCAGAGCCCGACAATACTTTGCTTCATCATTTCGAAAACCGAGCTGGTTAGGACCAGCCCCTTGATGACATCGAATCCGAGTATTACCAGGGCCTGCGAGATGGAAGAAATCTTGCGGGACATCCCGAAAAACGGGGAGTTCGCCATGCGCAGGATCTGGGCTGACAGCACCTGGTCCTGAGAGATGACCTTGGCCACGTCCGAGGAGGAAGTGGTCGGGCTTTCCACCATGCTGGAAATCTTGGCCACGATGGGAGGCAGGGTCGGAAGATTTTTTATCCGCTGAATGCTTCGTTTTAATTGAGACTGATCCATCAATCCGACTCCTTGAGCCTCTCAAGCAATATGCGCTTCAACTCGGCTAAAATAGGGTCTGACTCAACCTTGACAAAACGAGCCTTAAGCGCGGCCTCCTCCCTGGCCAGGCGCGCCTCCCGCTCCTCAGGTGACTCAGTGGCGCCGGTCTCGATCTGCACTGTCTCGAAATTCAACCGCTCCAGCATCTTCAGCAGGCCGTCGGTCAGTTCCGTGCCTTTCTGGCAAAGCAGAACGCCGTCTTCCCTGACTACCTGCTGGGCCAGGATCATGCCTGGTTGAGCCTGCTCAAGGGAGATTTTTTTAATCAACGAACTCTCCTGCCGTCAAACTGGAGGTTAGCAAAGACTTGATAGCCTTGGGCCATGATTTTATGGTAGCATAAACCATAAACCATGCGCAACAAGAACCCTTAAGAGTGTCATTGACAGCCATTTTAGGAAAACCATGGGAACCCAAAATATAAATCTGGGCCGAGACGAAAAAAAATCGCCTGGCTGGGCAACCTGCTAAAACCCTTTTTTGCACCATGAGGATCCCGACCTTCTCCCCTGGCGCCGATTCTGTTGCACTGGAGCCCATTTTTCCCTAATGGGGGGGGTAGGAAATAAGGCGACAGGTGCGGTATTGGTGTAATATTTTGAAACGATTGAAAAATAATGTTTTTCAGGATCGACTGATTATTCCAAGT
>CAZVRN010000332.1:0-3593 GCA_964629485.1 uncultured Thermodesulfobacteriota bacterium
ACCAGAGTCAAGGCAAGTAAGCTCCTGGTTTTGACAGAAACCAACCGCGAAATGAGCATATCTTCAGGCAGAGTCCTCCACCAGAGCAACTCGGGTCTCGATTTGTCCCGTCCTCGATCAGAATTGGTCAATTCCTTGAAAAAAATTTCCTCCAGGCGAGCCGAATTGGCCAAAAAGATTGATCTGGTGGAACTTTGGCAACTCCTCGAAGGCGAAGGTGAGAAATTCTCATACAATTACCTTGCTGAACTGGCTTTTTCAGGTAATGTGGATCCAGATCAGGTAGCAGCAACTCAGCGGGGTGTTTTTGCTGACGGGCTCCACTTCAAAATGCGCCCTAATCATGCCTTGAGGCACACACCCCAGCGAGTCGAAGAAATTACACAAGCTCGACTCAAAGAGATTAAGCGGGAATGTGAACTAATGGAGGGCGGGGCGTGGCTCGCCAAAGTCTGGGCTGATGAAACCCCAGACGATCCGGCCTGCCGGGATCATGTGGTTCAAACTCTGCGTGAAATGACTATCTACGGTACAGATGCGTCTGAATATAAGTGGGGTCAAAAACTTCTGGAAAGAGCAGGGCTAAACAAAGATCCCTTAACCCCGTTTTATCTTTTGGTTAAATTGGGTGAAATGCACAAAGATGAAAATATAGATTTGTTGCGAAATCAAATAGATACGACATTTACAGATGCGATTTGGCACGAAGCTGAAACGCTTGCCAAACGAGCAGACTTCTCTGGGAAAAATAGGCGGGACTTGACGGGTCTGGACGTATTGACCATAGACAGCAGTGGTTCAGGAGATTTTGATGATGCCATCAGTTTAGAGGAAAAAAACGGACGATTTATCTTGGGAATCCATATCGCAGATGTATCTGCCATGATACAGCCTGATAGCCCTTTGGATCATGAAGCCTTAAGCTTGGGGACTTCCATCTATATGCCAGATCAAAAAATTTCAATGCTGCCCGAAGTATTATCTGAAGAAGCTTTGAGTCTCAAAGAAGGCTGTGTTCGGCCAGCATTTTCGGTTTTGATCGATCTTGATGAGTCAGGTAAAGTGGAACGCTATGAATTTCTCCCCAGTCTTATCATGGTGAAACGGCGGCTCAACTATCAGGATGTAGACGCGACATTTGACAGTGACCCCACATTGAAAAAATTATTTTCAATCTGTCAATCGCTTAAAGCCCGACGGTATGCCAGGGGGGCTTTAATTATGCCTCTGCCAACGCTCAATGTATACTTATCTGCTGACGGCCAAATCGGTATTTCCCTGATCCATTGGGACAATCCCGGTCGGGCTATTATCAGTGAATTCATGATCTTAGCCAATTATCTCGCCGCTTCCGCGTTAGTGGAAGCGAATGTCCCGGGTTTGTTTCGTTATCAGGAGGAACCTTACCGCAGAGTACTTCAGGAGACCCAGGGGGAATACAGTCTTTTTCACTGTCTGCAACAGCGCAAATATCTCAATCGGGTGGGCTGGAGTCTTGAGCCGAAACCGCACAGCGGCATGGGGCTCGAATATTACACCAATTTAACCTCGCCCCTCCGACGTTTTATTGATTTGATAATACAGAGACAAGTTAAATCCATAGCAACCGGGACCAAGCCTCAATACACCCGTGACCAAATAGCTGAACTTTTAACCTATGTCGAGCCAGCATTGAAAAAAGCCCAAAAGGTTCAATTTCTGCGCCGGCGGTACTGGTTGCTGAAGTATTTAGAGACGCAAAATGAAAAAAAATATGAAGCCATCTATCTTTATTCTCATATCCGTTATCACCGGTTTTTTATCAAGGAGCTAATGCTGGAAACAGATCTGATTGACAGTTCCGTGCATAAGTTATCACCGGGTCAGGAAGTTTTAACCAGAATTAAACAGGTTAATGCCAGGGAAGATATTTTAAAGTTTGAACTAGTTTAAACTTTTTATTTCAACTTATTAAAAAACAATGAGAAAATGGGCGTAAAAGAGGGCAGGGCGGCACCTTTTCTCTTGATTGAGTTAAAAGCTTCTGTTAAATGAAAACAAATAGTTGAAGCGAATACAATAGAGGTGTTTTATGTTAAAAGTTGAAAAGCTTGCTAAGTTGAGTCCGGCCCGCCGAAATCGTCTAATGACCCGGTCCATGGAGGATGTCTCTTCCGTCTTTCTTGAGGTGCGTGATATTATCAATCAAATCAAAAAACACGGCGACGCCGTCGCCCTCAAGCATTATACCAAGTTTAAGGAAGATATCACTACCGCGGATCTCAAAGCCACTCCCCAGGAATTAGAGACCGCTTACCAGACGGTGAAACCGGAAGTTATTGAAGCCCTTAAATTTGCGGCACGAAACATAGAAAAATTCCACCAGGCCCAACTGGAGCGGGAGATGTGGTCCACGGAGATTGCTGCCGGTATTTTAGCCGGACGAGTGACACGACCAATGGAAATCGTCGGGGCCTATGTGCCGGGACGTCGGGCTGCATATCCCTCGAGTGTTTTAATGAACATTATTCCGGCTAAGATTGCCGGGGTAGAAAGAGTCGTGGTGACCACACCGCCGGACCAGGGGATGGCTACAGTGCCTGAGGTCCTGGTCGCAGCCGATATCGCGGGGGCAGAAGCGGTTTACAAAATCGGGGGGCCATGGGCTGTCGGTTCTCTGGCCTACGGGACCGAGACAATACCAAAAGTGGACAAAATCGTGGGGCCGGGAAACCGCTGGGTGACGGCTGCCAAAATGGTCGTCTTTGGTCAAGTTGATATAGATTCACCCGCCGGACCCAGCGAAGCCCTGATTATTGCAGATGACACGGCAGACCCACAAATAGTGGCTTATGATTTTTTTTCTCAACTCGAGCATGATCCAGACGCTGCGGCTGTTTTGGTCACGCCGTCAGAAAAACTGGCTTATGCCGCAGTCCATGAAATCAATTCAGGTTTGGAAAACATACCGCGACGGGAGACGATAGAAGTTGGTCTAAAAAACAATTCAGCAGTTATTCTCACAGAAACTTTTGAGCAAGCTATTGATTTTGCAAATGAATATGCCGCAGAACATCTCCAGATCTTTACCAAGGACCCCTGGGCAGTTCTGCCTGCCATAAAACATGCCGGGTCCATCTTTATGGGCCGCTGGGCACCTGTTCCGGCTGGTGATTATGCTTCAGGCACCAATCATGTTCTTCCCACCGGACAATGCGCCCGTATGTTTTCAGGCCTTTCCGTAGATGATTTTATCAAGAAACCCACATTTCAATATCTGACAAAGGAAGGGTTAAATTATCTTAAAGACACGATTATCACTCTTGCCGAAGCCGAAGGTCTACCTGTCCATGCCGAAACCGTGAGACGTCGGTTTAAGCAGTAAAACTATATTACATTTTTTTTCGATATCTTAAAAAAAAACGTTCTGGGAAGAAGGGGGGCTGTTTTATTCCCCCCTTTTTTGTTTTATATGTTTGTCGCCTAAAGTTTACATAATATATGTTATCGGCCTTTTATTTTTCTAAAATTATGGCGGGCGGAGTAAAACCTTAAATGTTCTTCTCGGTCAGCACCCGGTTTCGTCCTCTTGCCTTGGCCTGATAAAGCGCCTG
>CAZVRN010000333.1:0-3587 GCA_964629485.1 uncultured Thermodesulfobacteriota bacterium
GCGCCCTTGCCATCGGGGTGGGCGGCGCTGACGCGGCGGAAGTCATGGCCGGACACGGGTATTTAATCAATCAGTTTCTTTCCCGGCATACGAATCAAAGGATCGATCAATGGGGCGGTTCTCTCGAAAATCGTGCGCGCTTCCTCTTTCATATTATGGAGCAGGTCAGATCGGAGATTGGAAAAAATTTTCCGCTTTTGGTAAAGCATAACACCGAAGACCGGCTTAAAAACGGATTAACGGTTGAGGAGAGCGCTTGGGTGACGGAGATTTAAAAACAAAATGATCCTGCGAGCGATGAAGAAAAAATTTCAATTCAGCGAGGCTTATTTCCTAAAAAACGTGAAATTAATCAAACCGCGCCTCAGTGTGCCTGTGGCTCTGGTCGGCGGCTTGCGGACTCCGGCGATTATGGACCAAATTCTAAGAGACGGCCACGCAGACCTGATTGCCATCGGCAGGTCCCTGGTTCATGAAAAGACGAAATGGGTGGGGTGGGTGAAGGGACTCGAACCCTCGGCCTCCAGGGCCACAACCTGGCGCTCTAACCAACTGAGCTACACCCACCATATGAAGCTGATTGCGAGCATGAGGTCGCAAAACCACAATAAGCCCGACTACCTAGGCGTTTTATACATCAAAGCCGCCTGAGAGGCAACATGATTTTTTATATTTTTCAAATGCAAAACCGAAATCCGGGACACCGCCGCATCAATCAATTCTTTGCTGGTATCCTGAGTCAAAAAGATGTAAAATTAAATAAACTGTAAACAAAGTTAAGGAGGCTGCCCATGGGAATAAGACGCCGCTGCCTGCCTTATGGCTGGTACCCAGATACGGCTGAGGCCTGCCGCCGGGAAATTGAGGATTTCAAGGCGCAAATCAAGGCACCCGAAACGGACATGCCAAAGTTCCATGGCGGGATCGTACCGCATGCGGGCTGGTATTTTTCCGGGAAACTGGCCGTGGCGGTTTTTTACTATCTTTCTCATAAGAATGACGCTGATATAGTGGCCATCGTCGGCGGCCACATGGGAGCGGGACCCGGCCTGATCTACCTTGATGAAGCCTGGGAAACGCCGTTGGGAGATGTGGAAATTGACCTGGATCTTGCCCGGGCGTTAAAAAATGAAGCCAACCTGGAGGCCGAGGGGCCAGACACGGGCGACAATACGGTGGAAATCCAGCTTCCCTTTGTAAAATTTTTCTTTCCCAACAGCTCCATCGTAGCCTTTCGAGCGCCTCTTTCCTTAAAAAGCACAACCTTGGGGCGGTTACTGGTTGAACTAGCTCAAACGCAAGGGAAAACCATCAAAATTTTTGGATCAACCGACCTGACACATTACGGACCCAATTATGGTTTCTCGCCCCGTGGAATTGGGCAGAATGCCTTAGACTGGGTGCGCAATGAAAATGACAAAGGATTTATAGACCTGGCATTGGCCATGGATGCGCCCGGGGTACTGGAACATGCCGCCAGGTACCACAGCGCATGCAGCGCTGGAGCAGCCGCAACTGTAATTTCAAGCTGTCAGGCTCTTGGCGCAGACCGGGGCAGACTGCTGGATTATTATACTTCATTCGATATTATGCCCGGCGACTCCTTTGTCGGTTACGCCGGTATTATTTACTGAATTGATCGCCATCTTAAAGAATTAAAGCATCAAGGGGGTTAAAGTGCCCAACTCTTCAGCCAGCCTTTCCGCCCTCAGGGCTTTCGCTACGCAATTGCAGGTCACGGCCAACAATATCGCCAATTTCAGAACACCTGGTTATAAAGCTCAGCGCGTCACCATGACGACCAGCCCGTCAGGCGGGGTTTCAGCAACGGTATCCACAGATCTGACGCCAGGGATCACCATGCCTCAGGTCGAAGGGTCTCCAGATGGCGAGCAGGAGATGTCAAACGTAGACCTGGCCCGTGAAATGGTTAATTTAATTCTCTCCAAAACCAGCTACCAAGCGAACGCCCGAGCCCTTCGGTCCGTTGAAGATACTACTGGTAAACTACTTGATATTATTAGATAATTTTTTTAAAATTCTATCTAAAAACTAATCTTTTGATCTGACGGGAATTGCATCGTCAAAAATTAGACAGTTTTCAATCCAAGCAGGTTCTTAAAAAAAACTTGAGAATTAAGCGTCAAAATATTATCATAGGAACAATAATAAAGTAATTTTATGAAATATCCTGTGACTGAATGCCTTTGAGATCTGACAACTGATGCCTACTGCGATGCTTGTACTGCAAAACCTCGAAGCGGCTGAGCCTCTTGTGTCTGCTTTGGAGGAAAGAGGATTAGAACTCCAGCATGCTCCGGATGGCGCTGTCGCCATGAACTTGCTGAAAAATAAGTTTTTCGAACTAGTCTTGACTGATGCGGACCCACCCAAGGTGAAAGGCCTTGACCTTATTAAGCACATCCAGGTTGTTCATCCGGATAGTAAATGCGTCCTTCTTTCGAAAGACACATCCGCAAGCAGTGCACTGAACGCAATCCGGTCGGGGGCTTTTGACTACCTGACCATGCCGTTCGATGAAGAAGAGCTTAATTATTGTCTGGAGAGAGCCTTAAATGAAACCGTTGCGGGAACCGGGGTCCCGTCTTTAGATTTCCAGAGCCGCTATCCTGAAATCATTGGTCAAAGCGCGGGCATAAAAGAAGTGTTTCGCATGATCGACAAGGTTGCCCGCACGGACAGCACGGTCATGATTACCGGCGAATCAGGGACGGGCAAGGAACTCGTAGCTCGCGCCATCCACAGGACCAGCTCTCGCTGTAAACATCCTCTCATTCCGGTAAATTGCGGGGCAATTCCGGAGGAACTTTTAGAAAGTGAACTGTTCGGGCACGAGAAAGGCGCCTTTACCAGCGCTGTGAGGGCACGGGCCGGGCGTTTTGAGATGGCTAATTTCGGGACGATTTTCCTGGATGAAATCTCGGATATGAGCCCGAAGCTTCAGGTAAAGCTCCTGCGTGTTCTCCAAGAACGTAAATTTGAGCGGATTGGCGGCACAAAAACCATTGAGGTTGACATCCGTATTATTACCGCGACGAATAAGGACCTTTACCAAGCCGTGCAGGAAGGACGCTTCAGAGATGACCTTTATTACCGTCTCAACGTAATACCTGTCACTGTTCCTCCTCTCAGGGAGAGACAAGCTGATATTCCCATGCTGATTGACCATTTTCTCCACAAATTCAACCTGAGTAAACAAAAAAAAATAAAAGGGATATCTCCGCAGGTCATGGAACTGCTTGTAAACTACCCGTGGCCAGGCAACATTCGAGAGCTGGAAAACATTATCGAGCGTATGGTAATACTGGCAGAAGAAGATATTCTTACAATCGATGATCTTCCCCAGCGAATCAGGGAAGCAGCAAGTCAGCCTAAACCGCAGCATATTGATATTCCTGATGAAGGAATAGATTTTAACAAAGTTGTTTCAGAATTCGAAGATCAATTGCTCCTGCAGGCGCTGGAAAAAACAAATTGGGTTAAAAACAGGGCCGCCAAATTACTGAACCTCAACCGTACCACGCTGGTAGAGAAACTTAAAAAAAAGAAACTAATGCGCCCTACCA
>CAZVRN010000334.1:0-3566 GCA_964629485.1 uncultured Thermodesulfobacteriota bacterium
TTCTGCTGTTGAACAATGCTCCACCGCAACAGGGCAGCGCGGATGAAAACGGCAGCCGGGCGGGGGGTCCAAGGCCGACGGAACCTCACCCTCCAGCGGAGCTTCCTTGATAACCCGCGGATCGGCCACTGGCACAGCCCGCAGTAAGGCGCGGGTATAAGGATGAGAAGGCTTTTTATAAAGGACTTCCTTGGGCGCGGTCTCCACCAACTTGCCGAGATACATCACCCCGACATGAGTGCTGATATGTTCAACCACGGCCAGGTCGTGCGCAATAAAGATGTAGGTCAGGTTAAACTGCCTCTGGAGTTTGATCAAGAGGTTCAGGATCTGGGCCCTGATGGAAACATCCAGGGCGGATACGGGTTCGTCCAGAACAATGACCGCCGGCTCCAGGGAGAGGGCCCGTACCATGGATAATCCCAACTGGTCCGGGCGCGAAAGGGGTTCATCGTAGCCAATTCCGTGTTCATTGTAACTATAACTGTATCCTTGGCGGCGATGGCCGTGCCGGCCGAGAAGACACATAGCGCGATTAACGCCATCAGAACTACAGCCCCGAGAAATCTCCTTCTCATAACAGACCTCCTAATGACTTTCTTGTAATTTAATAATTTTAGCTTGTTTTATATATTATGGCATTTAAGGCTTGCATCCGCAGACTAAGACCCGTGGTTTTCAGCCTTTTTACTGATAAAAAATCAAACAGGTCGATGCCATAGGACTCATTTATAACACCCGGGCCGGGTGGAGTCAACATGAATACATTCCTTCAAATTGACCTGAACAAGACCTCCCTTAAGGGCTTCGTCCTTTAGCCGAACTTACTGTCAGGCTCAATTTTAAGTCCTTGAAATATTTAACAATACTTCCTGATTCCCCCGGGGGTGATTCCAGGGGTTTTCAGTTTTTTATCTTTTGCCTGGGTTCAAAGAGTTTCCAAAAAAGATCAAAATCCTTTTTTAATGCGTCAACAAGCTTCCACCGCATCCCGAAATAATACCAGGTGTGTATCATCCGGTAACAGATCATGTAGTATATATCCTGGATACGGCGGATATCAATCTGTGTATCCAGCTCACCGTTTCGGATGCCTTTATTGATGATATCAAGGAAAATAGCTTTAATTTTCCTGTCTCTGAATTCATCCTGCTGCATCCAGGTGCGCAGGGGCAGGGTGATAAAAGCCGTGATAGCGACATTGGGGTTCTTGTCGTAAAAATCCATGGTCACCCAGAGCAGTTTCCGCAATATCTCTTTCGCGGATTCCAGCCCCTGGAGGTGAATCCTGATGAGCCTGCCCAGTTCTTCGAGATTTTCTTCGATGATGGTAAATAAAAGGTCTTCCTTGGAGGCGAAGTACTTGTATATGGTGCCCAGGCTCACCCCGGAATTTTTGGAGATGGAATTCATGGATACCTGGTAGGCGTCTTTCCGGGAAAAAAGTTTAAGCACCGCCGGATAAAGCCTGTCTTTAAGCTTTAGCGGGACCGATAATCTTTCGTTTTTCTTTTTGCGGCGCGGCCGGCTTTGTCTTCCCATAAACAATTCTTCGCTTTTCAATGACCCGCGTTATTTCAATATGAGGCACTCCCTTAATTTTTTAACCACGTCCTGGCCGCTGGTTTCCCAGCCGACAAAGGCCAGGCGGGTTTCCTCGGCAAAAGTACACTCCGCCCATTCGGTCCTCCCGCCGACATGGCTGACGAAAACGGTCCTGTCCCTGAATCGAACCGTGCCCTTGATGCGAAAAACCTCGAAAGGCAGTTCATCCACGAATTTTTTGAAACACGCTTCGTCCACGGGCCTTGAGTCCTGAAAAGAAAAAGCCGTAAACCCGGCCTCGACCGCATGAATGGCATGGGCATGGTTATTATGTTCCGGGCCGTTCTCTTTCCCGGCCGCGGGCGGAAAGGCCGAGAGCGGAAGCTCTCCCCGGGTTTGCTCCGGTTCAATCAGATCATCTCCCCAGAGGATACTTCCCGGATCGATCTGGCAGTGCACCGCGGGTATTACCGGCGTTCGGGGAAACATGGTGCGTACCTCACGCAGGTAACGCCTGACTTTCCCGGGGTCCAGAAGATCAACCTTGTTCAGAAGGATCAGGTCCGCCGACTCAATCTGGCGGTGAAATAAATGGCCCATAATTCCCCGCATCTCCCAGCAGTCCGCATCCATGACGGTAAGATTCTTGAAGGCCTGGATGCGATTTTTGAAATCATCTTCGCGGAACAGGGAAATGAGTGAGGTCGGGTCGGCCACGCCCGAGGCTTCGATAAAAATCCAGCGCGGGCTGAACCGTTCCCAAATCCTGTTGAGCAAAATTCTTAAATCAAGGATTAATGTACAGCAGATACACCCGGTGGTGAGTTCGATAACGTCTGCCTTTTCCCCTTGAAGGAGAGCGCCGTCGATTCCGATATCACCAAAATCATTGACAATAACCACGGTGTCGGACATGTCGGGCTTCCAGGAGAGGATTTGTTTCATGAGCGTGGTTTTGCCCGCCCCCAAAAATCCGGATAAAAGCACGACCCTGGCCTTTCCGGATTCAGCTAAAGCCTCAGTGCTGCTCATTGCCCTGATCTCCCGCGGCCGCTTCTTTCTGCCGGATGCCGGTCTAATGGGGCCAGTAATCCCTGGCCGTATGGACCATGGCCCTGAAGTTATCCATCTTGCATTCCACCGGACAGGTACAGCCGGTACTCAGGATAAATCCCCCGTCTTTTCCAACCACGTCTATTAGTTTTTTGCAGTATTCCTCCATCTCTTCAGGCGTGCCCAGGGAGGACAAAGCGGCCGGAACGTCACCGGCGATGCACATGTGTCCTTTCAGCACTTCCTTGGCCTTGAATATATCCGTGGACCCGTCCAGTTCGGCGACGACCATCTTTTCAGGCAGATCCAAAAAGTACGGAAGGTTCAGGGTATAATCCTGGTCCAGATGCATCACCGTTATCATCCCTTCGGCGGCAAAGGCTTCAACCATCTTTTTCATGTACGGATACTCGAAGCGCTCATAGATTTTCAAGGGATAATAAAAACCGCCGCCGCGTTCCATGATCAGGGTTACTCCAGGTTCTCCGCTGAGTCTGGCCGCTTCAATCGCCGCCGAGATCAAATCATCCACCATGGCGTCCATGACGGCCTCCAGTTTATCCGGAATGCGGTAGATATCCTTGGTGATCTGCAGCAGGGAGCGTGAAGTCGAAAGAATCATCAGTGGAGACTGGGTGATGGCGCCGCAAAGACTCCGCACGCCCCTGGCCTTCCAGTACTCTATCTCCGTCCTGTATTTGCCCATCTGCCTTTCGGTCCACATAAGGATCTTTTCTTCAGGGGCGGGATTGAAGCGATCTTTATGCTTCAGCAGGAACCCGTGCCAGCCGAGATTTATAATATCGTCATAATCTTCTCTAAGTAAAGATTCTTTCTCTTCAAACTGCGTCGGCTCATCCGTACCCAGGTCAAGACCCGGGTAGAGGTTTTTGCCCGGGGATAAGCCCGCATAAACATGAGGCACGGCCGGGATACTGTATCCGGGGAGTATCATGCCGTCCCAGCCC
>CAZVRN010000335.1:0-3565 GCA_964629485.1 uncultured Thermodesulfobacteriota bacterium
TATCTTATCCTCGGGCGGAACCATGGCCGGACTGAAAGACGGGGCACAGGTCGAGAGCATGCCTTTGCCGATAAATACCCCGGTCACAGTCGATTTGAGCGGCTGGGCGTTAATAGATAAACTGGTATTCAACAGTTACATGGTCACGGTTGATGATCTTTCATATAATAATTCCATAAACACGCCTATCCCGAGCGCCATGTACCTCCTGGGCGGCGGCTTACTTGTGTTCGCGGGTCTTAAAAGAAAGTCTCAAACTTAATTTCAAGACGAGAGTTAAAATTACTAGTTCCCGCCAAGAGGTCTCTGCCAAGCAATCGCTTTGATTAAGAACCGTGCCCGGCCCCGGCCAGGGCCTGTATCTGAGGCCCTGGCCGGGGCCGAGTTGCGTTTTCAAAATCTCCTGCGCCGCCCATCAGATAAGCGAGCTGCTTACGGTGCTCAAGTTCATCAATTTCCGGTTTCCAGGTCATGAAACACCTCCATTTAAATCAAAAAATAAAGGAGCGCCATTTTTCGGTAATATTAAATTGCGTGCGGATTTTTCTTTGTTTCAACCCGTGATTAGGACGCGGATTAAAAACCAATCCGGCCGCATCACTCTTGAAGTCAACTTACTTCAGGGGTCAATGGGTGTCAAGCGGGAAGGCCCTGCCTTTTATTCCCGACAGATTGACTTATTCATGTCGGGTCTTAAAACGGATTCGCCCGCTTAAACAAACCGCGGTGCTTTAGGTAAAAAGGCAGGCCCGCGCGCGGGCCTGCCTGAAAAATATCTCCCGGGGGTATATGAACTTTTGCTGATTTTATTCAACTGTTCCGCATTGCTGGTATTCCCCGCGCATTAAGGTTTCCCGTCCTTGAACCACAGGGGATGCGTGTTGCTGTATGCTTCTCTATATTTTTTCCACATCTCGTTATTCCATCCCTGCACGTTCTTTCTGTACGCCACAATCGCGATTTCCCACCATATCCAGACGTCCTCATAGTTATCGTAAAGCACCTTTTCCAACTCATGGTAAATTTTTTGTCTCTTGACCAGGTCGGTCTCATTTTTACCGGCCTCGATCAGGGCGATGGCCTTCTTGTTATTGCTTCGCCCGTAATTGAAACCGCCGTGCGGATGGAACAGGTTCGTGGCCACCAGGTCCGGCTCCCAGATCCATGAATAATGGCCTGCGGCCAGATCATACTCGAGATTTCTCATGCGGTCGGAAGCGGCCGCCGAATCAAGCGCATCCACCTGCCAGTTGATATTCACCTGGGCCAGCATAGATTTAATGGCTTCAGCCACATTTAGGGACATGGTGTCATTGCCCATGTAGCCCCTAATGGTCAAGCCATTCGGGTAACCCGCCTCAGCCAGCAGCTTCTTGGACAGCTCGGGATTGTACTTCACCGGTTTCAGGTTCGGATTATGGGCCCAATGATCCCCGGGATAGAGACAGCTTGCAAGACGGACCAGGCCGAATTGGGTCCCGGCGATGAGGGCCTTGCGGTCGATGGCGTGAGAGATGGCCTTGCGCACCCGGATGTCCTTGCAGGGGCCTTTGGCGTGATTGAATCTCAGCCCTCCCATGTTATTTTGCGAATAAAGATAAACATTGAGATTAGGGTCATTCTTAACCAGGGCGTATGAGGCTTTGTCAATGCCCAGCGAGTCTATTTTGCCAGCCCGCAGGTTGGCCAAACGGACTGACGGATCCGGGATGACCAAGACGATTATGCCGTCAAAGTAAGGCATGTCCGGGTGGCCGCTGGCCTTGGCAAACCACCAATTTGGATTTCTCTTTACCTTTAAGTAATTGCCAGGGTTGGCCTCTTCCAGGATCCATTGTCCGGTGCCGATTGGGTTGGTATCCATGTATTTCTTGCCTTTTTTGAGGCCTTCCGATGAAAGCTGCCAACCTGGAATCCCGGCGGGCAGGCTTCCCAGGAAGGCTCCCCACGGTTTTTTAAAACGCCACTTTACAGTGTATTCATCCATTACTTCCACGGATTTCAGGGCCCTAAGATAGGCCCTGGGCCAGGCCCCGTTTTTTTTGTTCTTAATCCAATGAATCTGATAGGCCACGCTCTCGGCGTTAAAGTCGGAACCGTCGTGAAACTTGACGCCTTCCTGCAATTTCATGACAACCGTGAGCGGGTCGAGGAATTTCCAGGATGTAGCCAACCAGGGTACCGAAGCGCGGTAAGCGCCGTCTCGATTGACCAGTTTCTCATAAAAATAAGTTAAGGCGACCCAATCATTCACCGGCCAGTGGTTTGGGTTCATCAAACCAACATATCTGGTGGTGGCCCGGCGGAAATATCCGCCCCGCACCGGCTTTGTGGGCCAGTATTTCTCTCCCCACTCGTCCCAGCCGGTGGCGCCTCTGATCTTATCCCCGCTCTGGGATTTTATACAAAAAGGCGGCAAGAGAAGCATGAACATAAGCGCGGTCGCAATTCCTGCGGAAATCAAAGCCTTTTTTTTATTAGCCATGTAAGCCCCCCTTATTCATATAGGGTCTGGTTTGCCTTGTTTTGGCTTGCAATCTGGCAGGTTTAACTCGCCTGTTAAGCTCTCCGTTATGCATGTTAAGTTCTGCGAAATTCTTTTTGTAAATAAGATTCCACTCCTGGTCAGGCACAAAGACAGATTCCTGCCTTTTGCCTGCGCCCTCACACCAGAGTTGGTTTCCACGTGTTTGAAAATTGAACAGTATTAAACTGAGCTTAAACGGCCTCGACTACCGTGGCGATACCGATTCCGCCTCCACCGCACATGAGCTGGACCCCGGCGCGGCCGTTGGTTCTCTTGAGGTGATGGACCATTTCCCCGAAGTAGATCACTCCCGAAGCGCCAATGGGATGGCCGAGAGCGATCGCGCCGCCCGTGGGGTTCACCCGGGGGTCATCAACCGCGTAGCCAAGGTCCTTGGCAAAAACCAACAGCGGACTGGCAAAGGCCTCATTGGGTTCAATGATGTCCATGTCATCTATGGTCTTTCCGGCACGGGCCAGGGCTTTCCGGGTGGCCGGGATCGGGGCCAGAAGCATGGGCACCGGTTCTCCGCCGGCTGAAGCCATACCCGTAATTTTACACAAAGGCTCTATTTCCAGTTCCTCGGCCTTATCCGCGCTCATAAGCAGTGTCGCTGCCGCGCCGTCCACTATCTGAGACGAGTTCCCCGCGGTTACCATGCCTCCATCCGGCTTGAAGGGGGGTTTCAATTTGGCCAAGTCCGCCCAGTAAGCGTCCGGGTCATCCACTGCCTTGGGGCGCAAGACCTCGTCTTTTTCGACGCGGTATATCTTGTCTTCATAAGTGAATTCAAACGGGATAATATGATCCGCGTACCAGCCTTTACGGTCAGCTTCAACCGCCTTCTG
This sequence comes from uncultured Thermodesulfobacteriota bacterium, assembly GCA_964629485.1. Lineage (GTDB taxonomy): Bacteria > Desulfobacterota > Desulfarculia > Adiutricales > JAFDHD01 > JAFDHD01. The sequence goes on from CAZVRN010000335.1 coordinate 3,376, forward strand.
CATGCTCCACATGCCGAATCGGTCCAGGTCCTCCCGCGTATGCCCATAATCCGCCGAAATCATTTCAGCGCATAAACCCTGAGGCACGGTCATCCCGGTCTCCTGCATTCGCGGGCTCATCCGTACCGGCAGCCCGGCAGTCATGGCCACTCCGATATCCGAACCCATGCCATAATGGGACATGATCTCC
>CAZVRN010000336.1:0-3558 GCA_964629485.1 uncultured Thermodesulfobacteriota bacterium
TAGAAAAATTCTACATATATATAACGTTTAGTAATTATTACAAAAGTACAAATAGATAGCCTTATTTCCCCATTCAGTGTTGAAAAAATATATACCCTCCAAGTGAACTCGCCTTCCGGGCAATCGGCGTTTTAGATGGAAACGCTTGTTGTCTCTTTTTATTTTTTTCAATATATTCAAGCTATTATAAAGCATATCTAATAAAATAGCTTCCTTTGATCCAGTCTGGCGCACCCTTTGCTCTTTCATAAGGTCAAAGAAAAAAAACGGAGGGTAAGGCAATGAAAAAAGAAGGTATGGAAATCTGGATGAAAGGCAATGGAAATCTTTATCGACTGACTAACCAGGCCAAGGTTGAAGCTCATGACAGGAATATCATTTTTCGCGGCCGGAACTGGGTCATCAGGCCCATGACAGATTAGCGGAAGGCGAAAGATTAACCCATTTTGAGGAAGTAAGTTTGAGCCTGCCAATGAGCTCAGCTAAAGAACCAAGTTCTGACAAGGTCTCATAATAAAATTCAGCACTGAAAATATAATTTTACAAGGAGGAATGAACATGGCGGAAACAGCAAAAAAATCAAGACAGAGGGCCGCGGAGGAAGGATGCCTCTGGATGAAGGCCGGAGTGGTTGACTATAAACTATGCAATAACTATTTTGACTGCACGACCTGTAAATATGACGAGGCCATGCGCAAGACCGCCGAAGAGAACCGCCGCATCCGGGCGGCCGGAGGAGTCCCGGAAGGAAAGAAGGCCGGAATTATTTCCTGGCAGGAGGCGATGCGGTCCAAACCGGCCAGCAGGCGGGTTTGCCGTCACACCCTGACCGGCCGAATCGGGTATCGGATCTGCGCCTACGATTATGAGTGCAACGCATGTGATTTCGATCAGTTTTTCGAGGATCAGTGGGAGATTTCCGTGCCCATCCAACTGGTGGACGCCCCCCGGGTCCGGGGTTACCGTGTGCCCGAGGGATTTTATTATCATGACGGTCATGCCTGGGCCAAAATTGAAAACGCGGGCAAGGTCCGCATCGGGCTGGATGATTTCGGCCTGAAGCTTGTCGGTCCGCTGGAAAAACTGGAACTTCCCCAGGTTGGGTACGAGATCAACAAAAACGCCGCTTCATGGAGCCTGTACCGTCAAGGCAACGAAGCCAAAATCCTGGCCCCGATTGACGGGATCGTGCTGGCGGTCAACCCGAAAATCCGTCAGCGGCCGGAGCTGTCTTATGATGAGCCGTATGAGGACGGCTGGGTCATGGTCGTGCAGGCGGCGAGCCTGAAAAAGAACGTCAAAGAACTTCACGCCGGTGAAGGGGCCCAGAAATTTATCGAAAATGAAAGCGACGTTTTGTTCAAGATGGTTGAAGCCGAAGTCGGCCCCCTGCCTGCAGATGGTGGCGCGATCGTGTCCGACGTATATGGCAACCTGCCCGCCCTGGGCTGGGACAATCTGGCCAAAACCTTCTTCCGTTCCTGAACCTCGCCTCACGGAAAAGGCGAAGCCCTGGATCGGGCCGGGCTTCGTCTTTTTCAATTTTGGTCATGATTGAAAACGCGGGTGATCCTTTTCAATACGGACTCGGCCTCGGAGGCCATGCTTTCTATAAGCTCCGAGCAGGTTGGAAGGTCCCTGACCAGTCCGGAGACCTGCCCGGCGGTGATGGTATTATCAGTGAGGTCGCCCGACAGAAAGGGCTGCATGAAATTGAAGGAATTGTCAATGGCGAATTCACCCTTTTTCTGAAAAAACCTGGTCAAGAATTCGTTTTCGACCAACCTTATGGCGCCCCGCCGCTCCTCGACAAAACCCTTGTTGCCCGTATCTTTGTCCTGGCTGGCCTTGCGCGAACCGTGACTGACGGCGATGGTATCGGTATCGCCCGCTTTGAGGATGAGTTTTTTGGCGTTTTCATGAGCCGGGCATTCCCTGGTCATAATAAAGCGGGTGCCCATATACACGCCTTCCGCCCCCAGGGAGAGTGCGGCCAAAAGACCGCGCGCGTCACCGACCCCTCCGCCGGCCACCACGGGGATTTCAACTGCATCCACCACCTGCGGGACCAGGCAGAAAGAAGTGACCATGTTGAAGCCGGAGTGGCCGCCGCCCTCGGCTCCCGAAGTAATAATAGCGTCTACGCCGCAGTCCTGTGCCTTCAGGGCATGCCTGACCGTGGAACAGACGTGCATCACAGTGATACCGGCCTCCTTGAGGCTTCTGGTATAAACGGCCGGGCTGCCTTGGGAGACTATGGCCACTGGCACGCGTTCTTCAATGCCGACTTCAACACATCTCTCTGAATACTTCCTGTCTTTTCCGGCCACGCCAACGACAAAGTTAACGGCGAAAGGTCTGTTGGTTAATTTCCGGTATTTTCTGATCTGGGCGCGAAGGCGCTCCCCGGTTTCATCAACGTCTTTGCTGACAGTCTTCGAGCCGGCGTTCGGCCCGATGGTGCCCAGGCCGCCTGACTGAGAAACTGCGGCAGCCAGGCCGGCGTCTGCTATCCAGGCCATGGAAGCCTGAATGATAGGGTAATCTATTCCTAGTAGCTGTGTAATCCTTGTTTTCATCCTTTTTTCTGAATTGCTCCTTTTCCATGCAAGATGATGAGCCGGATGTCATTTTAAGAAGTTCGTCTTTTAGCTGAAAAGGCCGTTTGTTTTTTTTAACTTACGCGTCTTCTTCCGCCTGGGCTTCGAGGATAATCTCGGTGGCCATCCCGGCGGTTGTCCCGACGACCTTGCTGCAGTGATCCAGCATCCCGGATTTCATGGCCTCGTCAAGCTCCTTGGGGTCCAGGAGGTTGAAAGTCCGGCCCATAAGAGACGTTTGCAGGTCATAGCAGCGGCAGGTCCCGTATTTTTCCACGAACCGGTCATGCAGGGCCTTGACCAGCAGGTAGGATTTCATCGGTTTCATCATGTCTTTGAAGTCCTTGCGTTCCCGGCCGAAGAGATAGCCGATAACCATGGAAGCCCCGACCAGCGCGCCGCAGGAGCCGTCACCGCTCAACCCCAAACCGTCGGCCAGTCCGCTGGCCGCCTTGAAGACGTCATTGTTTTCAATGGACAGCGTATCGAAAATGCCCGCCATGGTCGTTTGGGCGCAGCCGGTGCATGTCTTTTCGTAATTTTCAGCCAGGCTGAAAGCCTTTTCAGCAAGGTCTTCTTTTGTTTGCGGCATATTCCTTCTCCTTGGGTTTATAAATTTTTATCTAAGCGGTGAGTAAGGCAGCGTATAGACCGGGATAAGTCGCTCCCGAGGCGCCCTTTTGCGAAGCCCCCGAAAAAACTGCTTTGAAAAATCATCGGCCGGCTGGTAGCCTTCCTGGCGCAGCGCGTTCTTCCAGAGGTCTATGACCTGGTTTTGCTTGCCCGTTATGAGCCGCCAGCTGGCCACAATTGGAAGCGCCCGGGCCGCTTCAGTCGACAAACCTTTAATGAACTCCGGCATCTTGCCCGGAGCTACCTCCAGTATGGCCAGACTGTAAACCCCAAGAGGCGCTTTTTGACTCTCTTCAATGGCCTCATGCAGGGCCCCGGGAGGAAT
>CAZVRN010000337.1:0-3529 GCA_964629485.1 uncultured Thermodesulfobacteriota bacterium
AAGTGAACCACGTGGTCATGCACGAACTGCGCGCTCATCATCAAGTTGCGGATAATCCTGGCGTTGGGAGGGATGGTCATCTCAGCCGCGTCTTCAATGGCCCGGATCGAGGCTTCACCATGCACATAAGTGCAAACTCCGCAGACGCGCTGGGTGATAAGCCAGGCGTCCCGCGGGTCCCGGCCCTTGAGAATAATCTCGATACCCCTGAAAAGCATTCCGGTGCTGAAGGCATTCTTAACCCTGCCTTTTTCGATTTCGACCTCTATCCTTAAATGACCTTCGATCCTCGTAATCGGATCTATCACTATTCGCCGACCCATCGCGACCTCCTCAAAGCTTAAAAGGCTTCCTGATTCCGGGCTTCTCCCGGGCCTTTATTCCGCTTCATAAAAAGGGCTCAAGGAGTCCCAGAAACCAGGCTCGGAACAGCCAATGCAAGGATGGCCTGCTTCAATAGGCCAGCCGGTTCCGTCATTGAACTTTACACTTGGACAGTTATTAAATGTTTCCGGACCCTTACACCCCAGTTGGCGCAGACACCAGCCCTTCATGGAAGCCTCATCCCCGAATTCCTCAACAAACTCCTCGTTATCGAAATGCGCGCGGCGCGGACATTGATCGTGCACGCTCTGACCATAGGCGAAAAGGGGCCGGTTATATTCATCCAGGTCCGGAAATTTTTTCAGGAGCAGATAATGCATTACTGTGGCCATGATATTTATGGCGTTGGGCGGACATCCGGCAATATTAATCGTTTTTATATTTAAAGCCTCTCCCACTGATTTGGCTTCGGTCGGGTTCGGGGCGGCTGCCTGGACACCGCCAAAACAAGCGCAGCTCCCGACGCAGATAACAGCGACCGGGTTGGAATCAATCAGAACCTTCCGGCCGATTTCGAGCAGGGTCCGGCCGGCGATTTGGCCGTAAATCCCGCCTTCTCCGGTCGGGATAGCGCCCTCTGCCACGGCGATAAAGTTTCCCTTGTTTTTCTTAATTGTTTCTTCGAGAATCTCTTCCGCCTGCTGACCGGCGGCCGCCATGATGGTTTCGTGGTAATCAAGGGAGATTGTATCCAGGATGACATCCGCGACCCAGGGATAGGTGGATCGGAGAAAGGCTTCCGTACAGCCCGTGCATTCGGCGAAGTGCAGCCAGACCACGGACGGCCGTTTTTTCCGCATAACGGCCTCGGCGATTTTGGGGATCGCACCGGCGGACATCCCGAGGGCGGCCGTGATCAGTCCGCAGTATTTCATGAAATCCCTGCGCGAGACCCCGGTTTTCAGCAATTCTTTCTCAATGGTGGTATTGTCATCCATGGTCACCTCCTGACACAATCCCGCTGGGGAAAAAGAAAATCAAAAAAAATACCCGCTTCAAGATTTTTTAAATACCAGAATGCCGGCAGCTAGGTGAAGATAAAAAGCACATCTTCAACTCATGACATCAAGAATCATTTGATAACCTCGGGACTTTTTAAGGTCTTCGTCCTTGAAAGTTACTGCTTCTTAAGAGGTCTATTCTTTAGCTCTTCAGCCCCGGGCAACTCCTTGTCAGGGGTTAAATTGACTAACCGGTCAGCCTGCTGAGGGAATTATTTTTTTTGAACCCTTCTAGAGACTAATCCTTATGATCCACCTCTTTGATTGCTTTCTTAAAATCGAAACCTTTAAAGGTCGGGGACCTGTCGTTGTGGCATTGGAGACAAACCTTTTCGTTCGGTTCAATGAGCCCGGCCGCCAGCGCCATCTGATGCGCTTTCTCTGGATCTGCTTTGTATTTCTTTTTACTCATGATCTTGATGGTTTTATATCGGCTGGCGGCGCCGTGACACGCCTCACACTGAACGTTTTCCAGCTTGGCGTTTGCCTTAGCCGGTTTGCCGTAACCCGTAGTATGGCATTCCAGGCATTTCGGGTCTTTCTGTTTCTCGGCTTTAAGCGACGACATGGCTCTGGAATGCTTCTCCTTCAGCCAAGCCTTGTATTCTTTCCGGTGACAGCCCTTGCATTTTATTGCGCCCACGTATAAAGACTCTTGAGCTGATGAAATTTCAGGTTTAAGAAGCGCAAAGGCTGCAAAAAACCCAATGACAGACAAAACACAGATCAGCCGTTTCACTGTTTGAATCTTGGCCATTTCGATCTCCCATTCCTTCTTTAATCGGCAACATGGAAAAAGAACTTGATTGCTTCAACCTGCAATCTTGCTTAATTCCCGTACTTTAACAATGATCAACCTTCTAATCAGCTTAATTTTAATAACAAATGGACATGAACCGGTCAAGGGTGAAAGGGGTATGAGCTTAATGAAGCAAGTAATTTAACCAGCGCGAATCAGCCAAAGCATTTGACAACCATTTGATATCGCATTCAAAAACCTTTCAGCGAAAATTGGTGCCTGTGCATGAACATGAGAAGGAAAAAAGCGCTAAAACCTATTTGCGCGCGGTCTTTTATCGTCCCCGTCGCGGACCTTCTGAAGTGCGGAATTAAGACGAAGTGTCATTCGCCGAACCCCTTAAATCCGGTCTAAATATCACTTGCTTTATTATAATGTTTCTGTTATCTCTCAAAAAAAGTTCGTTCAGAAAACAACTTTGTTTCTTTTTATATTCTTGCAACCTGAGCACTTTTTTCTGGAACAGTCTGAAAATATGAGTACTTTTGTCAAAGTAAGGTTTTTTTAATGCATGCATCAAGAGGTGTAATTCAAGACATATAGGAGGAAAAATTGAGAACGGGCCAACAGGAATTAAAGCAAGGAGTTTTGGATGCCGGGCTTTGCATCAACTGCGGCGCCTGCGTGAACCTTTGCCCTTATACTGCCGCCTACAAGGACAGGACCGTTATCCTGCATGGGTGTGATTTGGAGGAAGGCAGGTGTTATGCCTACTGTCCGAGAACGCCCACGGATATGGAAACGCTGCGCCGGGCCCTGTTCGAAGCGGATGATTTGACACCGGAACTTGGGCCTTTCAAAGGGCTTTATATAGCCAGAGCGGCTGAAGAATCACTGCGTTCATCCGCTCAGCACGGAGGCACAGTCACGGCCCTTGTCACCCTGGCGCTTGAAGAAGGACTTATTGACGCGGCCATTCTCGCTGAAGAGAGTGAGAGGTTTCTTCCCCAGGGAGCGGTGGTCACGGATTCAGCCGAGGTGAAAAAGCTTTCAAAGAGCAAATTCGTGACATCCCCGACCGTTGCGGCCTTCAATAAGGCGGCCATGAGTGCGTTTGAAAAAATCGGCGTCGTGGCCACGCCGTGCCAGGCCCTGGCCTTGGCCAAGATGCGGCTTAAACCCCAGCCCGCCACGGACGATCGTATAGATAAACTAAGCCTTGTTATCGGCCTGTTTTGCGGCTGGTCGCTTTCATGGCGCGGCCTGGATAAGCTGCTGAGGAGCAAAGCGGATGAAGGGTCCATCCTCGGCATGGACATTCCGCCGAGCAAATATGAGTGCATGGAAGTGTATACCACCAACGGGACCATCACCATTCCACTGGAAGAGGTACTTCCCGCGGTGA
>CAZVRN010000338.1:0-1866 GCA_964629485.1 uncultured Thermodesulfobacteriota bacterium
GAGATAATATCAACCAGAGAGCGCAAAAAACCTATGCGCTTTTCCCTGTTAAGCCTGGAAAGAAGCGTTTTGGCCTTTTCTACCAGATCCCGGTACATTGTTATGACTCCTTGCCTTTTACCTTCACGATAAGCACCGAAACGGATTCTTTCGGGGCAAGTTTTACAGTGTCATCCTCTTTCTCGAAAAAGTTGCGCACGAAGGCCACCGCCAGCACGCCTTTCTGCCAGAGGTAAGGTTCTCGAAGCAGTATTTCGCGGGTCCCTTCGTTTTTCGCCAAAAACAGCTCTATTTCATAGTCGGATATGAGCCATCGCATGACTGAATAAAGAGTAAGCCCGTTAAGGGGTTCAAATTGATATTTAATCTCAAGCTCTGTCCAGGGGTTTTGTAACGACGCCCCCTGGATCCTTTCCGAAAGAGCCGCTTTTGAAAGACAGTCCAACAAAAACTCCTCATAACCGCCTTCATACCCCTCCGGCCTGCTCAACGGGTAAACAGGCAAAATGTGATCGACCCTGCTCACTCGCCTTTGAGCGCCCTCAACCCTGCCATCTTTCTTCCCTTCTGGTTCGTGTTTATTTTTTTCTGTAGATTCAGGAACCAGAACAATCTTATACGACCTTGGCGGTATGGCTTGGGGCATAAGGGCCAGGAGATATATGTTGTCGCTGTTTAACTCCCTTACGGCCACATCAGCCGGATGGGATGCGTCCTGGAAGGTTATCAACAGGTTTGTGCCCATCCTATAGATATTTATGCCTCCGGAGGACTTTGCCTCGAACTCCGAGGTCCCCACTATTTTGAGGTGATTGAAATAACCTTTTGACGCAGGCAAAACCGTTACTACTCCCGGCTTGATGCGGATAGTGATTTCGGTTTTTTCCTTGTGGGAGTTAGCCGCGTTGTCGTTTTGCCGCTCGAACCGCTTCGCGTAAGGTGTCGCCGTTACGCTGCTTAAACCCAGTAATATACAGGCGAAAAGAGCGAACTTTGAAGTTAATTTCATAGGTAACTATCCCTCCTTTTCTTATCTCTGCATTTTGCGATTTTGAAGAATCAAATTTATAAAGGCTGCCGACCACGTACCACTTTGCGCCCACCTTTCCGATTTTGTCAGGGTAAAACGCGGTGGCTATCTGTTTTTTCCTTATCGTGTCGGCCACTTCCGCTAGAGAGTCGCTTACTGTCTCATAAATGGAAGGATCAAGATAGGACGAAAATACTTCGAGAGCGTAATCGACCGTGTTTGGCGATAAGTTTCCGACGAGCTGGGTAAGAAACAGGGCCATCTCCTTGTAATAGGGTTCATTCGCCATGCTGCGGGTTATTGAGATTTTTTCTTTTATCTGCGGGGGAGTAAGGATTATAACCTCTTTCTTGACTATGAGAAGACCGAGCAAAACAAGAACTATGGCCCCGTAGACAAGCGAGGATAGAATAAACACCTTCCTCTCAAATTGCTGCTTCTTCCAGGTTGTATTCAACAGGACCTTGATCTCCGGCGAGCCGCCGGGTTGTTCATTTTCCGCACCTTTTGTCCTGGCCTTATCAAGCAATCTTTTGAACATACGCAAATCCTCCTACTCGTATATTTCCCTGACCAGCCCATTAGGTAATCTACCTTTAAAGGTGACCAGCCCTACCCACCAGAGCATGTGGAATAAAAGCCCCGGCATAGCGCCTTCCTGCATCTTTCTGAAAAGCTTCCCGATAGCAAACCCAACAAAAAGCCCCGGCAGGAGAAGCCCCCATGTTGACCCAACTACGGCAAAGCCCACCATAATCACAAACTCGTCAATGGAAAAAATTAATATTTGAGGCGGATCATCAACGTGCTTGGGGATGGTTACTTTATTCATCACA
>CAZVRN010000338.1:1966-3528 GCA_964629485.1 uncultured Thermodesulfobacteriota bacterium
TGGGCTTGATGATGTTTTTTTCCTCCATATTTATGCCCTCGGAGAAAAAACAAGCCAAAAAGGAGCAGGCTCCCCAAGTCGAGGTTATGTCTAAACGTACAAGAAGCCAGTTATATGAATCGGCATCAGTCAGAAGGCTTAGAGGGAGAGTAGATAGTCTGGAGAAAAGCGTAGACAAGGTTAAAAAAGACATTGGCGAGATTAACAAAACCATTTCCGACATTAAAAAGTCGGTCACGATATCCCAGGATCAGATTAAGGTCTTTCAAACGCAACTTATACAGAAAGCCGGAAAACTGGAAGAAATAATAAGTAAAGCTCAAAGAGAAAAAACAAAAAAGTCGAAAAAGGCCGAAAAGGAACAAAAAACTGAGAAAAAAGTCCCTACATTCTCCGATATATGGGGAAGATCCACCCAGGAGGATTTCAAGGGTAAGTATCCATTGGGAAAAGGAGAAAAGAAAGAGTGGAAAAAATCCCCACAGCCCCGGCTCAAAGCAAAAAACGAGGGCCTTGTAGGCGAAATAAAGGAAAGCCCCTCAGGCCCAACCGAAGAGACAGCAGGAGAAAAAAGCATTAGTATAAGAATACCTGCTGGAAGCTTTTTTCGGGGAATACTTCTCAATGGGGTAGACGCACCTGTAGCCCTTAGCGCCAAGAAAAACCCGTACCCTGTGTTGATCAAGGTCAAGACTGAAGCGTGGCTACCCAATGAATACCGCTATGATATAAAAGGTTGTTATATTGTGGCGGCAGCCTGGGGCGACATGAGTTCTGAGAGAACATACTTTCGTACGGAACGGTTTTCCTGTGTACGACGAAATGGGGGCGTAGTTGAAGCTCAGCTAGACGCTTCGGTCATAGACGGCCAGGACGGAAAGCTCGGAGTATTCGGCAAACTGGTTTCTAAACAGGGACAGATCATAGCTCGCAGCCTTGTAGCGGGACTGGCTTCCGGGTTTGCAGAGGCGCTCTCTCCCCGCCAAAGCTTTCCGATATTCAATACGGACAACAATAACGGGGATTATTATGTAACGCCTCCGCTTGGGACCACGCTCAGATATGGGGCCTTCACCGGTCTAGGGCAAGCCGCCAATAAGATTGCTGATTTTTATCTTAAAATGGCCGAACAGGTATTCCCGGTAGTAGAGGTTCAGGCCGGCACGCCGGTGGAGGTGTTTTTGCTCAGGGGCCTTAACCTGACCATTAAAAAAATTGGAAAGGATTTTAAAAATGCTGACACAACGAGTTAGGGAAATATTTCTTGTTTCGTTGACGGCGTTATGCCTGTCATCCTGCAGCAGTTGGCTTAACATAGGGGCGTCTGATTTCGATTGCCCTCATGTAAGGTCCAGCCGGATAAGGTGTATACCCCCCTCCGTAATAGAGACTTTGGACGAAAGAGGACAGTTTGATTGGAGGTGGCATCCGATCTGTGAAGAGGACGCTTGCCCTAATCCTGATTTATACACGTTGTTGGAGAGTTCTAAGAAGAATAGGGTCCTGGTCCAGGGAACCGCCGTCCCGCATGATCAAGGAACCAGTCTCCCTGCCTGGCCGGC
>CAZVRN010000339.1:0-3525 GCA_964629485.1 uncultured Thermodesulfobacteriota bacterium
AGCTGCTGGATGCCCTGAGATTGGGCTCGGCTTTCGTTCTGCTTAGCCAAGGGCGTATCACAGCATACACCTCCGGAATGACTTTTTGGGGACACGCCGTGGCTGAAACCGAAGAGGACATGCGGGCCTTGATTTTGGGCCTGGGGGCTTCTATGTCGGAAAAGCTGAGTTTCATCGTGCCGATAAGGTTGAGCAGTTTCTTCCGATGGTGCCTGGATGAAGGTTTTAGAGTGATCAAGCCCTTGACGCTGATGGCCATGGGCGAATATCATGAGCCGAACGGATGCTACTTGCCGTCAGGAAATTATTGATTTTCAGTTATACAGCAGAGGTACACCGAAAATGCCTAAAAAAGCGGCTGGTTTCGCCTTGGTTTTGATCTTGGGCATGACCTTACTTTTGTCCGGGGTGGCCTCAGCCGGTTTCGAAGATAATTACCAAAAAGGCCGCATCTTATATCTGAAAAAAAAATATAAAGAGGCGGCTCAGACTTTTAGCCGGCTCGCCTCGGATTACCCCCGGCACAGCCTCAGACCTGACGCCATCTACTGGCTGGGAGAGTGTTATTACGCCCGGGGTAAATACCGTGAGGCTGTCGTGGAATTTGAACGTGCCGCCACCCTCGCGCCGAATTCACCCAGAGCACCGGACGCCCTGCTTAAACGGGCTTATATCTTGTCCAGGCTCGGGGAATACGAGGCGGCGGTTTCCGTATTCAAAGATATACTCGCTCGTTATCCAGGCGCCCCGGCGGCTGGCCGAGCCGAAGAAAACCTGAATTTACTGAATCAAGATCGCCGAAAAGAAACCGCTGAACCGCCCGAAGTCAAGGCCGCCAGGGCCGTGCTCGGAGAAAATGCGTTAAAGGCGGCCCAGGCCGAAAAAACAAGCAAAACCAAAACGTCTGGTAAGGCGAATCGGCAAAGGGTGCAGGCTTCGGCCGGGATGTCGGATATCATGGGGGCTATCAAGCGCGGTGACCTGGCCAGCTTTAAGACCATTTTGACAAAATTTCCTTACGTGGTTGAATTTCGCAATAAGGAAGGAAAGACACCCCTGCACATGGCCGCCGCCTACAATCGCCTCGGTATGGCCAAGATGCTGCTGGCCAATGAGGCGGATGTAAACGCGGACAGCGGCAGTTATATTTTTGTCTATACACCGCTTCACGAAGCGGCCAGGTATAACAGTCTTGAAGCGGCTAAGTTGCTTATCGCCAACGGTGCAAAAATCAACGCCGGGAAATATATCAGGCGGAAAGAATGGGCCGACCGCTATTCGTTCACGCCTCTGCACCAGGCAGTGAGATACGATCATATCGAAATGGTGCGGCTGCTTCTTGACAACGGTGCAGACCCGAATATCTCGGCCCACCCCGCCGTTGGTGAGACCCCTTTGCGCATGGCCCGGGAAAAAGGCTACAGGGACATCGCCAAGGTCCTGAAGGCCCATCTGGCCATTCATTAAAATCTGATGATTCCCCTTGATTTGAGGCTGTCTCACTCACAATTTTACCCGGCTAATAATTTGACTTGTTTTGGTTGAAGATGTATTATTCCCGCAATCAGATAATTTCGACGAAAATTTCATAAAACGCGACTTCTTAAGAACGAGTAATTTTGTTGAAATCGGGGAAGGCGAAAATTTAACCCGCAGGAATATTATTAATATTTCGGGGGCTTAAATTTGAGCCTGCCCATGAGTTCGGCTAATGAACCAAGTTTTTAAGATATCTCAAACTAGAAAAAACACTTTTTAAACAAATAGCACTTCAGCCGGCTTATTAAGACCGAAAGGAAGGTGGAAAATGCTTGATATGGCCCTGGATGGATACAAGATTTTGGACCTTAGCTGGCATATTTCGGGTCCTTACTGCACCAAAGTTCTCGCTGAACTCGGCGCTGAAGTGGTCAAGGTGGAAAAAGTTGACGGCGGCGACCCGGCAAGGATGATGCCGCCTTTTTTTGAAGATGACGCACATCCGGAAAAAAGTCTTTTATTCCTTTATCTCAATACCGGCAAAAAAAGTGTCACGCTGAATCTCAAGACGGACAGAGGAAAAGATATCCTTAAAAAATTGGTTGGGGAATCCGATGTCTTGGTGGAGAATTTCAGCCCCCGGGTTATGCCCGCCCTGGGGCTGGATTATGAAAAGCTGGCCCAAATCAACCCCAAACTCATCATGACCTCCATCTCCAATTTCGGGCAAAATGGCCCTTACCGTGACTACAAGGCCTCGGACATTACGGCCATGGCCATGGGCGGCCTGATGCACATGACCGGAGATATCGAGAGAGAGCCGCTTACGTATGGCGGCTGGCAATCTCAATACCAGGGCGGTATAAACGCCTTCGCCGCTACCATGTGCGCTCTTTTTTACAGAGACATGGGGCAAGGCCGGGGGCAGGGCCAGCACGTGGATATTTCAATCATGGAAAGTATTACGCAAATCCTGGAGCTTTTTGACTTGGTCTACCAGGTCACCGGAGGCATGTATGAGCGCTCTGGCACGCGCTGGGCCAATCGGCCGGCTTGGGGTATTTATCCATGTGCAGACGGGTACGTTGGGCTTGTTTCCGGACCGGTGAGACGGTGGATGCAGATTTCCAAGATGATGAACGAACCCTTGCTGGCCGACCCTAAATACATCGCTCAGCGGCAAGAGTTGGCCGACGAGATCGATGCCTTGATGCTCGGCTGGCTGGTCCAACACACCAAAGAGGAAATCTATCATATCGCCCAAAGCATGGAACCCAAAGTCCCGGCCAGTCCGGTGCGCACACCCGAAGACCTCCTCAATTCTGAACAATTCAAGGCAAGAGAATTTTTTAAAGAGGTTGAACACCCTATTGTCGGTAAGGGCCTCTATCCGGGTCCCGCGGCCAGGCTTTGGGAAACGCCCATGCAGGTGACCCGCGCTCCGCTTTTAGGCGAACACAATGAGGAAGTATATGGACGGTTGGGTTACTCCAGACCGGAACTGGAAGATATGAAAAACGAACGCATTATATAAGGGGGGGTGAGACGATGCAAAAAAAAGCCTTGGAAGGTATTCGGATATTGGACCTGGGTGCTGTCTGGGCTGTTCCCCACGCAGGCACTTTAATGGCCAATATGGGTGCGGAAGTGATTAAGGTTGAATCCATCCAGTTCCTCGATATGGTCAGGGGCCTCATTAGCCCTTTCCCCATTCTGGCAGAAAGTTATCCCGGCCGCGTTGCCGGTGAACATCCATGGAACCGCAATAATTATTTTAACGATACTAATTTGGGTAAATTTTCGATCACCTTGGATTTAACTCATGAGAAAGGAATAGAGATATTCAAGAGGCTCCTGAAAATCAGTGACGTGGTTATGGAAAATTTCCGATTCGGTACCATGGCGCGCTTCGGGTTGACATACGAGGTCATGAAGGAGGTGAATCCCCGGATTATTTATGTTTCGGCTCCAGGGTATGGTGCTGGCGGCCCCGAGAGTGAGTATGTCGCTTTCGGCGCCAACCAGTGGCATGCCACCGGCCTGGCC
>CAZVRN010000340.1:0-3522 GCA_964629485.1 uncultured Thermodesulfobacteriota bacterium
CTGGCGGCGGCAAGGGTTTCTTCGGTTGCCGGATAGCTGTTAGGGTCGTTGGGAACCCATATGGAACCGTCAATGGTTTGGATAAAATCTTTCATGCCGCTGATAAATTCTACAAACATTTAAGCCTCCTCGCCTTTGTTCAGATCGAGTTGCCTGTTCAGGCCGTCCAGATATCCCTGATCATAGCTCCGGCGGCATTCACGTTTGCAATACCACCTGGCTGACAGGGCGACAAATCCCGCGATGCCCGCTAAAATAATAATTTCAACAAATCCAAACATACGTTCCTCCTTAATAAACGGTGGTGTCCCTGGCCCCGGCAGACTCCATGTATTGGCCGGTGTCCAGGACGTCAAACTCGATATAGCCTTTGCCCAGGTCCGGGCGGACGCCGAGGACCTTGAAAATTTGGTTGATCATGGGATTATTATCCGAGCCGTAAAGCCGCTCGAAGGTGGCGGCCACGTAGTCGCCGACATCGACCTTGCCCAGGCGCTTGAGGCTGAGGTCGCGGAAGGTCACGCGCCAGAGCGGCGCGGCGAACTTGGCCAGGATGAGGTCGCGGACGGTATTGTGCCCCCCGTTTTCCCAGGGGAAATCAAATATCGCGGACCGGGTGCCATAAACGGCGACGGATTCGCTCTTTTCTTCCAAAGCCGTGTTTTCCCATTCGCCGGTGACATGGTTTGGATACCACCGGCAGGTCAGGGAGTTGATCACGTCGGCCAGGCGCTGCTCGGCGCTGACAAACCGGATATCGGATTTGGAGATGATCTCCACCTGGGAGGCGGGCAGATCGTTTGTTTCGAAATCCACGACCAGATAGCCGTTGATATCAATGAAGACCGAGCCGAGGAACTGGCCGACCATAGCCTGGAGCAGGGACCAGATGTTGATGTCGGCGCAGAGCGTGCCGCCGATGCCATAGCCTTGATCATCGCAGACGGCCCGGGCGCGGACTTTGGCCGTCTCGTGCCAGGTGAAGCTAAGCCCGGCCTCGTTGGTCAGGAAATCGTCGATAACGTCGATGGGGTTATCAAAGATCGAGCCGGTGCCATCGCCGTTGTCGTCTTTGCCGTTGCCGATGACGGTGACCAGGTCTGACGGGCCGGGGATGTTCGAAGTGAATGTCACCGTGGCGCAGTTGCTGTACGAGGAATTATTGACGTTGCATGTCCAGTTGCCTGAACTTGACTGCTCGCCGTTGACATAGACCGTGATTGGATCGCCGCTTCCGCCGCCGGATGAAATGGGGTGGCCGGCGACGCAGTAGACATGATTGGTCACATCGATGAGCGGCATTTTCCAGGGGCCGAAAGAAACGCCGTAAACGAGAGGCAGGCAGTCTTCCTCGTTCTGGCATGTGGACGAGAAATAATCTCCTGCGCGCTCCAGCCGGAACAATTGATTAAAATCGGTCATTACTCCTCCGCCTTGATGATGGTTTCGGCCGGCCGCACCAGGACCTCGGCGATGTGGCCGGTGAAATAGCGCCAGACATCGTCGTCGTCTTCGAACGCGAAATAAAGGGCCAGGGGCTTGCCGCACCAGGCTTCGGACTGCACCAGGGCTGAAATCCCGCTGTCCGGGTCGGCCAGGGTGACGGTGAAAGTCTGGAGCTGTTTGACGGTGAATCCGCCGAGCAGGTCGGCGCGGATGGGCGAGATGGTGCGCCTGAGCCGGCCGAAGGATTTGACGCGGGCCGCCCAGCAGAGAGGCGTGGAGAGGCCGGTCTTGAGGCCGCCGGAGCCGTAAATGACGGCATAGAGGTCGCGCGGGCCATAGTAGCGGCTGCCTTGGCCGACGGCGATCCCGATGAAAGGCACGGGATACTGCCCGCGCTCCAGCCTGGCGTACCAGTTTTTCGGAAGGCTATACACTTCTGAGTACCTCCGTGAGCGAAAGTTCGATGTCCGTGCGGTTGTTCAGCTCGTGCTTTTGCGGCAAAGCTTCCAGGCAGGCCATGCAGAAATCGGCCGGGTCGGACGGATCGAGGTTGAAGTAAACGGGGTCAATCGTGCCGGCGGCCCGGTCGGCCAGGGCTTCGAACATGGCCACCAGGTCGTCCCGGTCAGAGTCGGACAGCATGGGGAACAAGAATTTCCAGGAGCGGGCCTGGTTGAAGAAGCGGCGTTTGCGGATGCCGTAATCGGTTTGGCCCGCGGCCAGGATGGCGCTTAAGGAATGAGTATATTTGACGTCGACATTTGCAGATGGTTCCAGAAAAGGCCCCAGGAACAATTCGCCGATTTCGATATATCCGTCCGGGTTGGACGAGTCGTCAATCTCAAGCCGCCAGTAGCGTTTGCTCGCGGTCGTGCCCAGGTAGTGCAGAATCTTGTTTTCGTTCCAGGTAACGGTCTGTTCGATTTCCGGGTCTATCCAATTGGCGTCGTCGTCGCCCTTGATGATAACCGTGGCGTTGCGGGTCAGGTTATGGTCATAAAGGACCAGGGCCCGGGCTTCATGGGCCAGGCCGTCGCCGGTGTCATAAACCTGGATGAAATCAACATCGGTCCGCCGGTTATTTGTAGTGCTTCCCTGCTGAAACAGAGTGATAGTTCCTTCGGTCACGCTCAGGCCCGAATAGCTGCAATCGACACCGGAAGCCTTTAAGACAAAATCCGTATCCCCGTCCTGGTAATCCTTGAGGTAGACATCACAGCTTGCCGAGGCTTCCACGCCGTGATCGATGACAAATTTCCATTCCTGCCACCATCCGTTTTTAACGGTCACCCCGCTCACGGCAACATAGGCGGAACCGTTATAAATATAGAGGCCGTCCGAGGCGAACCGGACATTAAAATTCAAGGAATCTGACAAAGAGAGAGCAATCCAGAAGGCGTCCTGGTCGGAGTAAGTCCCGACCGAATTATGAAAAAGTTTTATAATGATTGTGGTATTTGTCCTGAATACAGAGCCCAAGGATTTTTTTCGCGCGGCGTAATACCCGGTCCCGGCCGTGGCGACTTCAAGCCTGAAAACCTTGCTGAAAAAATTCGTGGCCTGAGAAGAAGTCCCGTTATTGTCGTAGTCTGCCCAGCCGGAAATATCAGTGCAGTCTTCATCCAGGATGGCGCTGCTTTCCGCGCCGAGGTCGATGTCGATATAGTTCGGGACTTCCTTGACCGAGATGTTATCCAGGTAAAATTCATGGCCTGAATAAGGACTCCAGAAAGCAAAGGCCACATTCTCCGTGACCGCCGGAGTCCAGTAAAATGTTTTCGTGCCTTCGGTTGTGTATTCATAGGTTTTGGACCTGGCCCCGGAATTGCCGGATACATCCATCCAAACCTTCAGGGTTTTGCCCGAACTCACTTCATCATAATCAAAGGAAATTTTATATAGCTTGCCGGCGGTGACGGAAATGTTGTCATCCGAGTATCCCACGCCCTGGGCGGTGGTGTTCGAGCAATGAAGCCGCCCGCCGCTTAATTCAAAGGTCTCATACGGATTTGTAGCGTAGTTCTGGTTCCAGCCGGTGACCTCCCTGATAGAGACGTTATCCAAATAAAACTCCAG
>CAZVRN010000341.1:0-3505 GCA_964629485.1 uncultured Thermodesulfobacteriota bacterium
CCTTACGAAGAAATGAAAGCCCAATGGCTTAAAACACCGCGTTGCGTCAGAAACTGGCCGATGAAACTAAGGCTCAAGTAAAAGTCTCTTGGACCCGGGTTAATGCGTCTTTCTGTCATTGATCCAGGGACTATCGAGCCGAAAAGCTTCCCCCATGGAAGCCTCGTCACTTTCGGATGCGAGGTTTTCCATAAGGGGAAGCATAGCCCCCGGCAGAATTTGCCAACAGTTCTTTTAAATAAAATCTTGTTTGGGAATTTCAATCTGTATAACTACATTTTAATAATGAAAGGCGTTGGGAAAGACTAATGAATGTTTTGAAACGTATTGGAACCGTGATCGACACCATGAGCGGCCTCTATTGCTTTCTGGGCATGGCAGTTGTTTTTCTGTTCGGTTTCTTTCTGACCTTCGAGGCTATATCGCATTTTTTCAACTATTCAACCGTCTGGATCCACTGGGGGGCCATTGTGACCATCGCCCTCATCCCCTTTTTCACAGCCGCCTATGCCATGAGGGAGTTTCAGCACGTGCGGGTGTCCATTTTCGAGAACTGGATGCCGCCTCGCACTGCTATCTGGTCCCAGTTATTTGGTTATGTGATGTTTCTCCTTTTTTGCGGCATATGCACTTACTACCTGTTTTATACCTCTCTGAACGCCTATCAAACAGGGGAAATAGCCGATATCATCACCGTACCGACCTGGTGGCTCTATTTCCTGGCCGGGTTGGGCATGTTTCTTCTGGACCTGCAAATCATCAGAGGCCTGGTGATCCTCTGGGGGCGATTCACACCGGAACTGGAAGGGGCCCACAGTTTTTTCGGTAAACCGTACTTCGTGCTGGGTATCTACATCATTTCCATCGTCCTCAGTTTTTATCTCTTCATCGCCAACCCGACTATCGGCGTTTTCCTCACGCTCATAGTCTTGCTTTTCACCGGCGTTCCGGTGGCGGCTTCGATCGGGGGCATCACGGTCGTGGCCCTGTTTCTTTACGGCGGTTTTGGCTATATGTCCGTGCTCGGCATGAACCTGTACAAAGCCATGGAGGAATTCACCTGGCTTGCCTTTCCGCTTTTTGTCCTGGGCGGGTTCATGATGCAGCGAGGCATGGCCACCGGCCTGTTCAAAGTCATCACCAACTGGATAGGATGGATTCCCGGCGGACTGGGCATAGCGGTCATCTGGACGGCGGTCATGCTGGGAGCCATGTTGGGGTCCGTCTACGCCACGCTGGCCACCTTGTTCATCCTGGCCCTGCCGGAATTGGACAAGGGCGGGTACCCGAGGGAATTGACTCTGCCCATGATGACTTCGGCGAGCATCCTGGGGTACCTCATCCCGCCGAGTATCGGGCTGGTCATCTACGGAGCCTTGACCGAACAGTCAATCGGGGCGCTTTTCATGGCCGGTATCGGTCCGGGGATCGCCGTGGCTATTATTTTTTCGATCTTTGTTTTCATTTACTGCTTGAGACTGAAAAACCTTGAACGGGTTAATGTTGGTTGGGGAGAAAGGTTCAAGTCCATTCCGCCCAACCTGATCAGCCTGGTCATCCCGGTCATGGTTGTCGGGACGATTACCACCGGCGTGTTAACTCCCACCGAAGCGGCCGCCGCAGCTATGGTCTATGTCTTTATTGTTAATGTAATCCGGAAGGATATGCGTTTAACTTTAAGGGAATTCAAGACAACGTTTTATGCCGGGGCGAACGTGATCGGTTTTATGGGCCTTCTGATTGTGGGAGCGTTGATCTCTAAAGTGGCGCTGATGCAATATCACGTGGCCCAGGAGCTGGTGGCATGGGTTTCAGCGATAGGGATGAATAAACTGGGCCTTATCCTCATCATCACTTTTGTCCTCTTTCTGATGGGCTGTATCGGGGAGGTCTTACCGGTAGTCATCATCATGATACCGACTATCTTCCCGGTCCTATATAAAGTGGGCTTTCATCCATGGTGGCTATGCGTTTACCTGGTCTTTATCGGCGGCATCGCCGGCTTGACACCGCCGGTGGGGGGTGTCCTCTTCGCCATGGCCGGTATGGCCGGCGTCGATCCCTACTTCATTTTCCGCCGCATTGTGCCCTGGGTTACTTTAGACCTCTTGGCCGTGGTTATTATGTATATCTTCCCCTGGCTGGTCACGGCCATTCCGACCTTGATCGGGTTTTCACCACCACCCGGCTTCTAGGCCGCGCCTGATCAGCGCCCGCGGCCGGCATTTGAGGTTGGTTTGATATCCGTATGAATCCGGCGGACAGCCCGGCTGGGCTGTCCGCCAAAAAAATCGAAGAAAAAATCCACGGGCTCAGGCCAAGCGTGAATTTCTTGAGATGCCCCAATTTATTGTTTCTTGCAGGAGTCCGTGGCCGGCAGCCCGGCTCGATACCTGTTTTATTTCCTTTTTTTTCGCTCCCCCATTCCATCGGCGCCCGGGAGCGGGATAACTCCGACAATCTGCTCGCGCTCAAGTTCCTCAATCTCATCTCTCGACATGCCGAGAATCCTGCTGTAGACAAGATCGTTATGCTCTCCCAGGCAAGGCGAAGACCGCTCCAGGTTCCGGGGAGTTTCCGACATCAGCCAGGCATGATTCGGTTCAAGATAAGTCGCTGTTTCCGGATGGGTGATCGGTTGATATAATCCACGAAACCGATGCTGAGGTTCAGACAAGACCTCATTCATAGCCAATACGGGCCCGGCCGCGACTCCGGCCTGCTGAAGACTGTGGAAAACCTTGTAGTGATTTTGGGGGCTTGTCCAGTTTTCTATTATTTCATTGAGTTCATCCTGGTTTTTAAGCCGGACCTCGTTGCTGGAGAATCTCTCATCCCGGGCCAGTTCAGGCTGGCCCATGACGTCGCACAAGGCCTGCCACTCCTGTTCGGAAGTGACGGTCAAGGTGATCCACTGGTCCAAATCCTTGCACCGATACGGGCCCAAAGGGGCGAGGAACTTGTGCTGGGGCGGTTTGCTGAAGTCGTTGGGACCGGCAGCCGGTTCGGCTTTGATTCCTTCACGTCGGATAGGGGAAAGCGCTTCATAAAGCGAATAAAAGCTAGTGTACCCGTCTTCAATGATCCTGTCGAGTTCCTGCCTGTTTTGCCATCTTTTTTCAGCGGTTGCAAACCTCTCATCCTCGATCAATTCAGACATATCAATAGCCCGGCAGAAGGCCTGCCATTCCTCCTCGGAAGTAACCAGCACCTTGATATACGTTTCCGTGGGACGGCAACGATAGCACCCCTGGGGAGCAAGCCAGGGATGGCGATTTCCGATCCGCTCGGGCAGGCGGCCGTTCATGGTGTAGTCCAGTATAAATTCACCGATGCAGCGAACGCCGGGCTCGGTCTGGGAAACGTCGATAAACTGTCCCTTGCCGGACCGCTGGCGATACAACAAAGCGGCCATGATCAAACCGACCAGATGAGTCCCCACGATGGGATCACCATAATTAATTGAGGCCTGGACGGGGTCACCGTCCGGATACCCGGTGATGTT
>CAZVRN010000342.1:0-523 GCA_964629485.1 uncultured Thermodesulfobacteriota bacterium
GTGGCCGCGGGCGGCGCGATTTACGAGGTCACGGCGGCTGACGGCGTCAGCATGGGCGAATCCGTGAACAGGTCCGCGGACTTTAGCGCGTCAATTTCCGACGGCCTGGCCGCCGGGGAATCCCTGGGCCGCGTGATGGAAACCGATCAGGCGGCCTCGGACGGCGTTACCTTGGCCGAAACCCTGGCCAGGGTTATTTCCGCCGCCAGGACCGCCTCGGACGGCCTTGTCGCGGGCGATGCGCCGACCGTGCAGGTAGATTTCCAGGGCGTGGCGATTGATGGCCTGGCGTTGAGCGATGCCCTGGCCGCGGCGGCTGTCTATGTCATCGCCGTCTCGGACGGCCTGACGGCCGGCGATACAACCACTTTGGGGTCTATCCTCGACGCCCTGGCCGCCGATGGCGTCACCCTGGCCGAAACCCTGGCCCGGACCATGACCGCGGGCAGATCCGCGGCTGACGGCGTTACTTTAAGCGACACGGGCGCGGCCCGGGCCGTGATCAATGTCACGGTTTCGGACA
>CAZVRN010000342.1:533-3487 GCA_964629485.1 uncultured Thermodesulfobacteriota bacterium
CGACGCCCTGGCTGTCATAACTGATTTCACGGCCGTCGCCGCCGATGGCGTAACCATCAGCGACCTGACTCTCTCAATCATTGCCGGCGCCGGCGCCAGGCTGACATTTACCGTGCAGGCACGCGCCCAGTCTTTTACCGCGGCCGGCCGCGCTTTTAGCCTGACCGCTGAAGAGAAGGCCTATCATTTTATAACCAAACCATAATAGGCAGGAGGATGATTATGGACAAAGTACAAAGCAAGGCCAGGATTGGCGGGGTCTTTGAAGTCGAATGTTTTGACAGGGACGGCAATCTGAAATGGCGCGAAACAGCGCCGAACCTGATCACCAACGAAGGCCTGGACCACATCCTGAACACGGTCTTACATGCCGATACGCAGATTACGACCTGGTACGTGGCCATCTTTGAGGACAACCACACCCCGGCCGCCGGCGATACTTACGCCACGCCGGGCTATACCGAATCCACGGCCTATACCGAGTCGACCAGGCCGGAATATGAGGAAGCCGCGGCCAGCAGCCAGTCCGTCACCAACAGCGCCAACAAGGCCACGTTTTCAATCAACGCCGCCAAGACCATTTATGGCGCATCCCTGGTCGGCGGCGGTTCCGCGCCAAGCACCAAGGGCGACACCGCCGGCGGAGGAACCCTGCTCTGCGCGGCGAAGTTCAGCAGTTCCAAAAGCGTTGAAAACGGCGACACGCTTAACGTGACCTACACCGTCTCGGCCGCGGACGACGGGGCTTAAAAATGGACAGCTTCCAGGGCAGCCGGAATATCGTTCTCCAGCCAAATGACCGGGCCGTGCCTTATGATTTCGAGTTCACTGTCTGTTCGGCGGCCGGGGCCAATGACGGCGCTCTCCCGTATGGTGACTCGGTCTCGTCGGTGACTGTTACGGCGCACACGGAGGATGGCGCGGACGTGACCGGCGAGCTGATCAACGGCACGCCCGTCGTGGATAATAACACCGTGACCGTGGCCCTGGACTATCCCTCGACCTCCGGACCCGGCACGTATCACCTGACGTTTGTCGTCACCACGGCCAACGGCGTCCGGATCGAATTCGACTTCAACCGCATCCGGGCCCGAGACGTTTAAGGAGCAGGCAGGGAGGACAGCGCCCTCCCCACTGACCCGCTGCGGCCACAGCGGACCATTCCATTTGGAACTGCTCCTTTGCCCCCGCGGAGGCAAAGGAAGGATAACAAAAGAGGAAGATTATGAAAAGTCCAATTCCTTATGTGGGTGGCAAAAGCAAACCGGCCGAAACCATCATCAAGATGATCCCGGACCATAAAGCATATTGCGAAGTCTTCGCCGGCGCGGCCTGGGTGTTTTTCCGCAAGGACCCGTCCAAATATGAGACGATCAACGACCTGGACAGCGACCTGGTCACCTTTTACCGGGTCCTCCAGAACCACCTGGAAGAATTCCTGAAACAGTTTAAATGGCTGCTATCATCAAGGGAGTGGTTCGAGGACTTCAAGCGCCGGCAAACCGCCGGCGGCCTGACCGACATCCAGCGCGCCGCCAGGTATTATTACCTTCAGCGGCATGCGTTCGCCGGCCGGGTCAGGAGCAGGACGTTTGGGACCGGCCCCATGAGTCGCCCCAGAATCAACCTGTTGCGCATCGAGGAGGAACTCTCTGAGGTGCATCTCCGGCTGGCCGGGGTAACAATCGAGAACCTTCCCTGGCAGGATTTTGTGAGGCGCTATGACCGGCAGGAGACCTTCTTTTACCTTGATCCGCCTTATTACAAGGCCCCATATTATGAGCATAACTTCCTGGAACTGTCAGATTACCGGGAGATGGCCGAAATCCTGTCCGGCGTCAAAGCCAAATTTGTCTTGAGCCTCAACGATCACCCGGAGATGCGCGAGGTCTTTAATGCCTTTAAAATCGATCCGGTGAGGCTGAAATATTCAGCTTCAAAGGGGAATTGGACAGAAGGAAAGGAGCTGCTGATAAGCAATTTTTGATCGAATATGATCACGACAGATCACATATGATCGCCTGACAATCAATCAAATTCAGCCTGCCGAGCCGACACTTCCGACTCAGACAGGTTTTTTGCGCCCTGCGATTTTTATCTTCTTCCCTGTCGCCAAATCTGTTTCACCGTGTCGCCGATTCTGTTGCACTGGACACTGACCCGCCAAATTCTACCTTGATTGCCCTGAACAATGTCGCACAACCCCCTTTCCAAGTCTTTCGATTCATTCAGACTAAACCTTTCGGTTTTTCTGTTTTTTTAAATCAACGGCATGCAATTGCCTAACCTGAAAATGCCGTTCTACTCACGTTCTTTGAAAACACATTCCTATCCTTTTTTCATCTTCGATACCTGTTCCTAAAAACTAACCGGATTTTCGGCGATATCTCCGGTGTAGATCACACCGTTCCTGATGGCCTGGTCCACCTCCGAGTCGCTTAAGCCCAACAGCTTCTTAAATACATAATCAGTGTGTTCTCCGAAACAAGGCGCCGGTTTAAACGTTTGCACAGGGACGCCGGACATCTTATACCTCGGGCCGATCATGATCGTTTCTCCAGCTTCGGGATGGTTTACTGTTCGCCAGAACTCACGGTCCTTTAGGTGCGGGTCGGTGTAAAGTTCAGCGATGCTTAACACCGCTCCCGCCGCGACTCCAGCCTTTTGAAGAGCGTGCATAGCCTCATACTTATCCTGTTTGACGGTCCATTCTTCAACCAGCTTATCGAGGTCATCCTGATTTTCGAGCCGGTTGTACAGGCTCGCAAACCGCTCCTCACTCGTCCAGGATGGGTGTCCGATGACGCCGCGGAAAGATTCCCACTCCTCATCAGAACCCACGGCAATAGTTATCCACTCATCCTCGCCTTTACACCGATAACAGCCATGCGGGGCCATGGCATCCTGATTATGCCGATTGCCTAAGCGTCTTTCTGACCTGTTGTTTATTGTTT
>CAZVRN010000343.1:0-3453 GCA_964629485.1 uncultured Thermodesulfobacteriota bacterium
AGACTATAATCAGCCTTCACCGGAAACTTCAGCTCAAATTGATATGGTATTCTCTTGGGTGGAGGAAGAATGAAATAAAAATCAGTTATTATTGACTTTCAAGTACAGTTTTACGAAAAATATGACGTGAATACCCCGCCTTTTAAGGCGGGGATAATTTACTCCCCTCACCATCCTAGGTTGATACATTTTCCGCCTGGTCAACAAGATATGAGTGTTTTGCGGTCGAAAAGAGGTACGCACTTGGCAAAAGATGTGGCTGAAGCCCATTTTCAGCCCGGTTGACTTATGATCACCAGGCCTGTTACCCTGAAAGCCGGTAAATCAAGACAGGATGGAGCATCATGAAGAGCAAGGTTTATGCAATCGATATGCGGGCTGGTTACCGGGAAAATATGCTGGAAAAGCTTGAGCGCCTGCTTGAAGCGGTTGGCCTCGACCGGGGCATCAAGGCCCGGGAACTGGTCGCGGTCAAGCTGCATTTCGGAGAAAGAGGAAACACCGGCTTTGTCAGCCCCTTATTTGTCCGTCGGGTCGTGGACAAGATCAGCGCTTTAAAGGCTCAGCCTTTCCTGACAGACGCCAACACCCTTTACGGCGGCACCAGAAATCACGCCCCGGATCATCTCAAAACGGCCGTGCAAAACGGGTTTGCCTACTCTGTAACCGGCGCCCCGGTCATTATCGCCGACGGATTAAAGGGCGCTTCGGCGACAGAGATTCAGGTTGATTTAAAACATATCAAAACAGCCTATATCGCCTCTGACATCGTGGAAGCCGACGCCCTGGTCAGCCTGGCCCACTTTAAGGGGCATGAACTGACCGGCTTCGGAGGCACGCTCAAGAATCTGGGCATGGGCTGCGCGGCCCGGAGAGGCAAGCTGATTCAGCATTCCAATCTCGCGCCAAAGGTTAAATCCAGGCACTGCCAGGCCTGCGGCGATTGCTTAAAAGCCTGCCTTCAGTCTGCCATTTCCATTATCAAAATCGAGCAAAAAAAGAAGGCGCGCATTAATCCTGAAAAATGCATCGGCTGCGCCGCGTGTATCCTGGCCTGCCCCAACCAGGCCATTCGGGTGCAGTGGAATAAATCGGTCCCGGAGTTCATGGAGAAAATGGTTGAATATACGGCGGCTGTCTTGAAAAATAAGAAAGGTAAAGCTTTTTTTCTCAACTTTTTGACACATATATCTCCTCTTTGCGACTGTGTCCCCCACACGGACGCCCCGATTGTAAACGACATCGGCGTATTGGCTTCCACAGACCCCATCGCTATTGACCAGGCTTCAGCGGACCTGGTCAACCAACAGGCCGGCCTGCCCGGCTCGTGTCCTGAAACAGCCCTTAAAAAGGGGCAGGACAAATTTCGCGGCCTCTACCCCGAGGTGGACTGGTCCATTCAGCTTGAATATGGCCGCGAAATCGGACTGGGTTCACGGGACTATGATCTCCAGTGGCTTGAGACCAAGTAAATTGAGTTCAGTTCAGCAGGAACCAGGCAAACAGGCCCAGCGAACTGATCAGGGCCGCGGCCAGCAGCATGATAATAATAAAAGGCAGGAAGATGACGGCAAACACGACCCGCAGGATCCCGATGCCGTGCGCCCGGCTCAAACCGATAATTTCTAAAACGACAGTCCAGATACCCCCCACTATTCCCCCCAGAATGGGGACGACGCTGAAAAGATTGCCGGCATAGCTGTAGGAAATAACTCGAAAAGTGGCCTCAAAGCCGTTTTTGTTGCCCCGGACCAGGATCAGCAAAAAATGGGTGAACAAAGCGTAAAGAAAAAGACCGACCGCAATGATCACGGGGCTTAGAACGGCAACAACCAGCAACAGACCGGCCGCCTGGTTCATTGAAAAAGGGTCTAAATATCTCGACCAGCCCCTTAAATCATTTGCCAGAAGGGGCCAGAAAAGAGAAAAGCAAAAACCAATGGCCCCGGCCAGCACTCCAAAAAGCAGCGGTGTCGCCTTCCCGCCCCTGACCGGCATCCGGCTAAAAAATTCGCCGGGATGAAAGAGGACCATGTTGACGGTTTGTAAAAAACCCTTGAAATATCCCCGGGTTTGGTTTTCCCACGGAATCTCGTCTATGTTTCTTTTCATTTGAGTGTTCAAAGATGCATAGACCTTACCCGCCCTCGGTCTTTGGGCGGCGGTTTCTTTGGCTTCAGTTGAAACAGGTTTTGTCTGCTCGTGAACCGGGGCTTCAGCGGCATAAGCCAATTCCTCAGGGTTTATTCCAAATTTTTGATGGCACCGGGGGCAGATGACTCTCCTGGCCTTGGGAGGTATGGAATCCGGATTCACATCCCTCGAGTAATTACAGTGAGGGCATATAATTTTCATAAGGCTCCCCCCTTTCGCCTGTGCGGCTTTTTTCGCTCATGTAAAAAATCGCTGGTGAAGACCAGGCTGCCGTCTCTATGGTGAAGTCACGCTCAAATCGTTTGCAAAAGTGTGCTCCGCATAGGAGACCTTGAATTCGTCACGGCCGACCCTTGAGACTGATTTAAGGTCATGCAAAATCAGTTCGGTCTCCTGGCTGGTCACGACCGGGAAATGATAATGCTTGTTCATGTATTTTATGTCTTTTATCTTGCTTCGCTCCGCAACAAAATCCCGGTGCATTTTTATTCTGCTTTTGTTGTATTGGTTTGAAAATTCAAGAATTTTTTCCACCTTGTCTATGATCGTGTCCCTGAAACTTGCATCGAGCTCAACCCCGATACTGTTTCGGCATGAGGCCATGGCCGCGGCCATGGTCGTCCCGGTTCCCAAAAAGGGGTCCAGCACGGTATCGCCTTTTATCGAGAACATGTTGATTAACCGATAGGCGAGCTCAAAGGGGTAGGCCCCGCTTCTTAAGCGGGTTTTTTCGTGGTTCATATTTTGCCCTGTGCCTTTCAAATTCATCCACACGTCGGAAAACCACATGTTTCTTTCTTCCCAGAAGATTGCGCTTCTGCGCCTGTTTTTTTTGTCTTCTTCCTTCTTGAATTCGCGTTTTGATCCCTTCCTCAGAATCAGGATGTATTCATGCTCCAGGGTCACATAAGCCCCGGCCGGCAGCATACCCGATCCCATGAACTTGTTTGGAGCGTTTGTCTGTTTCCGCCAGATAATCGCTGGCAGCCCGCTGAAACCCAGGCGGCCCAGGGCGTTCAGGATCCTGGCATGGTTCGGATACAGCCTGAAGTCCCCGTTGACGGTCCTGGCGGCGTCTCCCACATTGATACAGGCCAGGCCTCCCCTTTTCAGCACGCG
Organism: uncultured Thermodesulfobacteriota bacterium; assembly: GCA_964629485.1. Taxonomy (GTDB): domain Bacteria; phylum Desulfobacterota; class Desulfarculia; order Adiutricales; family JAFDHD01; genus JAFDHD01. The sequence goes on from CAZVRN010000343.1 coordinate 3,274, forward strand.
AAAAACCTCTTCCCAAACCCGGTCAAGTTCTTTGTGCATCAATTCGAAAGCTGAAAGCCCGTCTTTTCTGTTCAAGGCCTCTCTGATTGATGGATTTTGCCGGCTGAATGTTTCATCCCACATGGCAATCATGGGATAAGGCGGTGAGGTAAGGATTAAATCCACGCTCTTGGAAGGGAC
>CAZVRN010000344.1:0-3415 GCA_964629485.1 uncultured Thermodesulfobacteriota bacterium
GATTAACATTGAACAGTAACCGGGAGAACCTTTTTTAACCCCGAGGCGACCCGTTATTTTGTCTCCAAAGATGCGTCTACGGTTCGCAGTAGCCATCTTTCTCCTTTTCGATAGCTCTAGTTATTTTACCCAAAATCTCCATTTGCCAGATACAAATTTTGCCAATATTCTATTTTATACTTTCAGCACCCAGGGAATCAAGCGAAAAACCTGCAACGACATTTTCTCCCCCTGTTCCCCTGGATTGATGGGGGGAGGTTTTCGTCGCCGGTTTTATGTTGACATTGCACACGCAGAGTTGTAAAGTACCTGCGTAGTTACTTAATTAAAGGAACCGTTGTGAGTTCTTCAGAAAAACAGGCCCGCATTTTCAAGGTCCTTTCGGTGGGCACGAGGGTACGGATGATCGAACTCCTCAAACGCCGGTCTCTTTGCGTGAATGCGCTGGCCTGCGCCTTGGAGATCACTCCGGCAGCGGTTTCGCAACACCTCCGCGTTCTGCGGGACGCGGACATCGTCATCGCGGACAAGAAGGGCTATTTCGTTCATTACCGCGTGAACGAGAAGACGCTGGCCGAATGGTACCAGACTACAAAGAGTTTACTGGAGATGAGCGAGTAGGGATATCCTTACTCTTTTTTTTGACGAATAAAAAAGTATCTACGCGGTAACTTAAACAAAGGAGGTTAAACATGTGTGAGAAAGACAATTGCTGTCAAAAACCGGAGCAGCTCGAAGGCAAGCCCGAGGATTGCTCCCCCGAACAGATCAGGAAGTGTCACGGGTCATCAGAGATCCATCCCTGCATAACAAAGGACGAAAAAGAGGCGAGGTAACTTTCATGATGAAGTTCGATGTTGCTGGCATGGAGGCCCACGGGTACGACCAGCGGGAAAAGAACGTCTTTTACCAGACGAGCGAGTTCAAAATGCGGGTCATTGACCTTGCCCCCGGGCAGGGCATACCGAGATGCGACATGATGTCTTACGTCGTGTTCGTGTGTGTCGAGGGTGAGGCCGAGGTGAGCGTGAATCTCGATAAAGCAACAATTTCCCGGGGCCAGGGCCTGATTACCGAGCCGGCAATGATATCGATGCAGACGAATGCCGGGGCGAGGCTCCTGGGAATCCAAATCGCCCCAAGAAGCACGGAAATAAACCAGGGGAACGGCTGATGAAGGAGTCCGCGCGTAACGCCATTGTGGCCAAAGGACTAACGAAGCGTTTTGGTGACGTACAAGCCCTGTCTGGCGTGGATTTCGATGTCCGGGATGGCGAGTTGTTCGGTTTTCTCGGCCCCAACGGCGCAGGCAAGACCACGACCATCAACATGCTCACCGGCCTTGCTCATCCGGACTCAGGGACGATCCGCATCCACGGCATCGACTGCACGAGCAACCCCAAGGCGGCTCAACATCTCATCGGCGTGGTCCCGGACGAAAGCAATCTCTATCCGGAGCTCAGCGGCTTCGACAACCTGTGTTTTTGTGCGGCGCTCTATGGATTGAGAAAGCGCGAAAGACAGGCTGAAGCCCGGAAGCTTCTGGACGATTTCGGCTTGACCGCGGCCGCGAATCGTAAGTTCGCCGGCTACTCCAAGGGCATGAAGCGCAAACTCACTGTCGCCGCCGGGATCATCCACAAGCCCGCAATCCTCTTCCTGGATGAGCCCACCACGGGCATTGACGTGGCCAGCGCCAGACAACTGCGGCAACTCATCGCCGATCTGCACCGGGCCGGAACCACCATCTTCCTGACCACCCACTATATCGAGGAAGCGGAACGGCTTTGCGACCGTATCGCCTTTATCGTTTCCGGTCACATCGTTCGAATCGATACGGTCGAGCATCTGGTCCAGCCGATCCAGGAGAAACATGTGATGCAGATTTCATGCGCCAGCCCGCTGAAGGGCATACAAAGCAGACTCTCTGATTCTTTTCCCGGCCTTGCATTCACGATTCAAGAGCATGGCCTGATTCGGGTGGAAGCGGACGAACCCGTTCACGTTGGACCGCTGGTTCGCTTCCTGGAAGATCACGGGGCCGAGGTCACCGAGGCCCGAAGAATGCGGCCGTCCCTCGAAGACATCTTCGTGCGGATCACCGGCATCGAGGCGAAGGCCATGCGCAAGGAAAAGGAAAAAGCAGGAGGCCGTCAATGAAATCCTGGATCGCCTTTTGGAACATTCTGGTCAAGGACATGCGGACCTATTACCTGAAGCCGCCGAACATCAGTTGGGGACTCATCTTTCCCCTGGCATGGACGGGCATGTTTTTCATCAAATCCGGAAGCGGCCTGGAAAGCATACTGGCATTGCTTCCGGGCGTGGTGGCCGTCTCCATTCTGTTCGGTACCACCTCCATGCTGGCGGTAACCGTGACTTTTGAGAAGAAGAACCGCTCTTTCGAGCGATTATTGCTTGCGCCCATTCCGTTCGAGCTTTTAATGCTGGCCAAGACCAGCGGGGCCATCCTGTTCGGTGTGGCCAATGCCTTTGTCCCTATCGTCATGGCCGCGTTTCTTGTCAATCTGTCCCGGGTAGCATGGGGCGTGTTCGTTCCGGCTGTTTTCATGATCGCTGTTGTGTCAACATTTCTGGGCCTTTTCATCGCCGTCGCGGTGAGCGAGGTGTTCGAGGCCAGACCTTCTCCAACTTTCTCCGCTTTCCCATGATTTTCCTGTGCGGGCTCTTTTTCCCCATCGAGAGACTGCCCCTGTTTCTGAAGCCTCTCTCCTATGCGCTTCCCCTGACCTATGGGGCCGATGTGCTTCACGGGGCCGTCCACGGCGGGCATGCCATGCCCTTTTCCCTCGACTTGGCCTTGCTTGGCACATTCTGCATTGGCTTGTTCGCGGCAAGCCTCTGGAACATCAAGCGAAAATGGATTCTCTGACCGCCTTTATCCCCTGAATCTCCTTCTGGAACTCTGATTTTCGGTCCTTACAAAACTCCTTTTTTCGCCGATGGTTTAAATAATATATCTATAAAGATATTACAAATACACTGCCCGGTTTTCGGGGTTTATGTATATCTCAGCGGAAGGTGAGCCATAGATGCAGCCTCAAAATACTGTTGACTGAACAAAATTTAATGGATTACTATTTTCGAAAATCAATAATTTTGAACCTTCAGTAAACTTATCAAGGAATTATTATCTGGTTGGAGAGTGGATCTTTTGGACACTGGCAGAAAGCCTAATTTGGGACAAAAGACCATGCGAGGCTCCTACAAAACCGGTAGTTTTATTGAAACCGTGGAAACCGGCTCTGCTTTTTTATAGTTCTGCTTGAATATTAGAGAAGACGTCTCTTGCCGATTAAACGGTGACCTCTATTTTCAGAAGACTGGCTCTGGAAATTTTTAACCCGAAGTTCCTGAAATAATTCGGCCTAAAATTAACATAACATATTGATAT
>CAZVRN010000345.1:0-3415 GCA_964629485.1 uncultured Thermodesulfobacteriota bacterium
AAGGCTATCTCAATTACCTAACCTTCATGTTACCCATGTTTGAGATTACGACAAATTCATAAGAGGATTGGAAGAGGGAACAAACATCGTACCCCCCTGGTTAAGGTCTGGGTGTTGGGTCGAGCCGGGATGAAGGAGATACGCGCTTGGCAAAAGAGTTGGTTGAGGCGGGCGAGGGGCGCGAGGCCTTTAAGCTGAGCCAGCGCGCCCCCGTCCGCCTTGACCGGATTATTAAACTTGACTATAAAGAGGGCACAATGACAATGATCAATACATTTAGTAATAGCCATAAAACTAAAAGCTGACACTGCTCCTAAGGGGATCATCCTTTCCCGGTCCGGCTCTTTCTTAACAAATATAACCTGTTGAATCATTCTTGCAACTTTTCCATGAAGAAGTCCAGGAGGAAAGACGCATATACCTTGTAAATCCGGGACAGATTTTGTATAAAGAAAAAAATATTTTTGAATTTGCCCGGGTTCTTATTCTCTCTGAGGTGAAGTATATTGCTTTCTCAAGTGACCAGCGGTGCGCTTTTAGGGATCGAAGCCTATCTCGTTGAAGTTCAAGTAGACCTGGCCAGGGGCCTTCCTTATTTCACCACGGTCGGCCTTCCCGAAGGGGCGGTCAAGGAAAGCAAAGACCGGGTCAAATCCGCTCTTAAAAATTGCGGCTATGTTTTTCCCCGGGAGAGGGTGACCGTTAACCTGGCCCCGGCGGACATTAAAAAAACCGGCGCCGCTTTTGACCTGCCCATCGCCGTGGGTTTACTGGCCGCCCAGGGTTTAATCGAACCGGAAAAACTGTCCGATTATCTCCTCATGGGCGAACTCTCCCTTGACGGCCGCCTGCGCCCCATCAACGGAGCGCTGTCCCTGGCCATGGCGGCTCGAAAAGGCGGGCTCAAGGGAATTATTCTGCCCGAGGAAAACGCGCCGGAGGCAGCCGTGGTCGAACGTATCGAGGTTCTGCCCGCCTCTCACCTGCCCGCGGTAATTGAATTTCTGACCGAAGAGGCAAGCCTGAAGCCCTACACAGTAGACCTGAATTCAATCTTCAATCGAAATTCAGCCGAGGGACTGAACCTCAACGACGTCCGCGGACAGGAGCACGCTAAAAGGGCCCTGGAAGTAGCGGCGGCCGGCGGCCACAACATGATCATGGTCGGCCCGCCCGGTTCAGGCAAGTCCATGCTGGCCCGGCGTTTTCCGACGATTCTTCCTCCCCTCAGCTTTGACGAGGCCCTGGAGACGACCAGGATTTACAGCGCCGTCGGCCTTGTTTCGCCCAATGAAGCCTTAATTACAACCCGCCCTTTCCGCGCGCCGCATCACACGATTTCCGACGCCGGGCTCATCGGCGGAGGGCAGATTCCGAAGCCCGGCGAGGTATCCCTGGCTCATCACGGCGTCCTTTTCCTCGACGAACTGCCCGAATTCAAGAAGAACGTGCTCGAAGTGATGCGCCAGCCGTTAGAAGACGGGCGTGTCACCATTTCCCGGGCCACCATGTCACTCACCTTTCCGGCCCGCTTCATGCTGGTCGCGGCCATGAACCCGTGCCCGTGCGGCTATTTCAGCGACCCGGTCAAGGAATGCACCTGCAGCCCGACACAGATACAGCGGTACAGGGCTCACATCTCCGGCCCCCTGCTGGACCGCATTGACCTTCACGTGGAAGTACCGGCGGTCAAATACAAGGAACTTGGTACGGAAACATCCGGGGAACCGTCCGCGGTCATCAGGGAACGGGTCCAGAGGGCGCGAAAAATCATGCGCGACCGGCTGGTTCAAGCCGGGCTGTACACCAACGCCCAGATGGAGAACGCGCATCTCAGGCAGTTCTGCCAACTTGACCGCGAAAGCCAAAAACTACTGGAAACCGCCATGGAACGTCTCGGCCTGTCAGCCCGGGCCTATACCCGTATCATCAAGCTGGCCCGCACCATCGCCGACCTGGAAGGAGCCCGGGATATCGCGCTGCATCATATCAGCGAGGCCATCGGATACCGCAGCCTGGACCGGGCCGGGGGGTGGTAAAACGGAAGGCAACTTATTATTCTTCTTTTATTTAATAAGGTTCTTTGAAAAAATTTGTGAGCAACCAACCAAGAAGATTTGGTTAGAGTCTAATTTAAAACCAAGAGTATCTCATTCTCATTGACATATTCCATGTTTGGAATGAAAATACGGCCATCTCTTGAAAAGGCGCCGGAGATGAAAGAGATGCATGGGGTCAAGTAATTATGCTTTACAGGGCATCGGCAAAGCTGATGTAATTTAAAGAGGTGATGATGAGATGAAGGGGAAAGACGGTTTTGTTGAGGTGAATGGGGCGCGGTTATACTACGAAATTGCCGGTTCAGGCCGCCCGATGATTCTTATACACGGTTTTTCTTTAGATACCCGTATGTGGGATAGTCAGTTTGAAACGTTCGCCAGATATTATCAGGTCATCCGCTATGACGTGCGTGGATTTGGCCGGTCAGACCTGCCGGCTGATAATAATTATACTTTCCCTGATGACCTTATGTCCCTTATGGAGTGCCTTGGAATACCGCATGCCTATATCCTGGGCCTTTCAATGGGGGGAGGGATCGCCATTGATTTTGCCTTGGAATATCCTGAGGCCGTTGATGCCTTGATTCCGGTTGACACCGTTCTTGGTGGATTTCAATCGCCGGAATTCAGCGATTCAATGAGGTCGGTTTGGGTAAAAGCCATAGAATCTGGTGTTCATGAAGCAAAAGACCTCTGGCTAAACCTGGATTTATTTAAGCCTGCCCGAAAAAATCCCGATGTTGCTGCCCGGCTCACGCAAATGGTCGCCGATTATTCAGGATGGCACCTCAGCCGAGCCAACTCCCTGCCCAATGTTGACCCCCCGGCGATACAGCGGCTGGATAAAATCAACTCACCAACCCTGGTTATTGTCGGTGAACTGGATTTGCCGCACTTTCATACAGTCGCGGATATATTATTAGAACAAATCCCGAAAGCAAGAAAGGTGATAATACCGGGTGCCGGGCATATGTCCAATATGGAAAACCCGGTCAAATTCAATGAGGCTGTTTTAAGGTTCCTTGAGGATTTTTAATTTAAGACCCCTTAAGTTGTCTCCTGCCACGCGCCCGGTTCTTCATCTTCATTATTATGAAAAAAAGAAAAAAGGCAGGGCCGTTGCCGGCACTGCCCGGTTTCCTTGATTCTTCAGTCATCAGACATACATTCCCGCTAGCATCATATTAATGAAGGAGATATGATTTTTTCTCGTTCCAGGGCTCTGTCTCAACACAGACCTTTATACAATAATTTCAATGGGAACCAAACCATGGCTTCCCATGTATTGCCCTGCGCTCGAATATCTCCAATGTTTTGGAATGTCAACATACCCTCTGCGAACCGGGTTATTGTGA
>CAZVRN010000346.1:0-3388 GCA_964629485.1 uncultured Thermodesulfobacteriota bacterium
ATCAGCGGTAAGGGCGGTACCGGGAAGACCTCTTTGACCGCAGCGTTCGCACAGTTGGCCTCAAATCATGTTATCTGTGATTTGGATGTCGATGCGCCGGATTTACATCTTATTTTAAAACCGGAAAATGAATACTTAGAAGAATTTTTTTCCGGTCACGAGGCGGTTATTAATCAGGACCTGTGCACCGATTGCGGAGAATGTACGGCGCGGTGCAAATTTGATGCTATTAAAGAATCACCTGAAGGTCTTGTTGTAAGTTCCCTTGATTGTGAAGGATGTGGGGTCTGTGTTCACTTTTGCCCGGTTAAAGCGATTGATTTCCCGATGCGGCTCTGCGGACAGTGGTACCTGTCCAAGACCAGGTTTGGCCCCTTAGTTCACGCTCAGCTTTTTGCGGGGGAGGAAAATTCAGGGCTCCTGGTATCACTGCTTCGCAAACAAGCCAGAGGCATGGCCGAAAAAGAAGGTTATGAATTGATCCTGGCCGATGGCACGCCAGGTATTGGCTGCCCTGTTATCAGCTCTCTCAGCGGCACGGATTTGGCTGTGGCTGTGATTGAACCGAGCCCTTCGGGCTCCCACGACTTGGAACGGGTGGTGGATCTTTGTGAGCAATTTAAAGTCCCGGTCGGAGTCATTATAAATAAGTTCGATATAAATCTTGATCACGTTCGAAATATTGAAAATTTTTGCCAGGCCCGTGGGTTGACTCTGCTTGGCAAGCTGCCTTATGACCATGCGTTTACAGAGGCTATGGTCCATGAGAAAACAATAATCGAGTATCAAACAGGCGGCTTGGCCGAAGAAGTAAGAAGAATTTGGAGGCGGGTTGAAAATTTGGCGAAGCTGAAAAAAGCAGCTTGAAATATACTTAGAGACCTCCGCAAAACGAGTAATTTTATTGAAATCGCGGAAGGCGACAATGAGTTCGGTCAAAGGACGAAGTTTTGCAGAGGTCTCAATTACCTAGTTCAGGAGGTGCAATATGGCAGAAAAAATAGTGATTGCTGTGCCGTCCAACCCCCCCGGGGGACTTGAAGCCGAAGTATCAGGCCATTTTGGACATTGCGATTTGTTTACCTTGGTTACCTTTGAAAATGGGGAAGTGGGACAGGTTTCGATTCTGCCCAATGTGCCCCATGAGCAGGGCGGTTGCATGGCCCCTGTTAATTACCTGGCCCAGAATGGGGTAAGGGTTTTAATAGCCGGAGGAATGGGTATGAGACCCTTGATGGGGTTTAATTCCGTTGGGATAGATGTTTTTCATAATAACGGTATAACTCAGGTAGGCCAGGTCGTGGCTGCTTTGAGCGAGGGTCGTTTGCCCAAATTTGGCCGGGATAATACCTGTGGTGGTCATTAAATCTGGACCTGTTAATAAGATATTGTCAAAGGCGGATGTCTTTAAAATACTGCGCTTGATCAATTGATTTTAATCTCTTGATCAAGCGCAATATCCCTCATTATATTTGGCCTTTCGGTTTTTTTGCTTAGGTTTCTCTGGCCCAGCGAGCCATGACCAATGTTTGAATGGCCGACAGGGTCAGGAAATGTATTATCCAGGTCGGCCAACCCAGGATCAAGGTCGGAGTCTTGCCCCAGCGATACCAATCAATGGCCAAGATGAATATGGTCAGAAAAATCCAGGTATATGGTGAACGCAGGAATGATGCCGGCCACATCAGCGACTGGTTATTAAGCAGCCGCTCCATTGCGGCAATAAGCAGGTAGCTGCCAAAGGTTAAAAACAAGATAGGCACCACCGCCAGAAAACCCCAGGTGGGCAGGTATCCCAAAAAGGCCAGGATGAGGGCCCCCTCTCCCACAAGAATAGAAATAATTGCCCCTGATTTTGAGCGCCAGCCCGGATAAAGCCCGAAAAGGATAGTCGGAAACAGGACTGCCAGCCCGGTAAAGGTTTGACGGGCGATAGCCAGGATTGTTCCCGGTGGGTGAACGGCCAGCCCGAGACCGGCCAGGGCCAGCAGGATGACAAATATTCTTGCCGCTAAGCCACCGGAAGATTTTCTTTTAGTTAGAAGGGGGTAGAGATCCTCTGAAAAAATCGAGGACAGAGTGAGCAGTTGAGAATCCATAGTCGACATCAAGGCTGCCAGGCCGCAGGCCACTACCAGGGCTCCCAGAGCAGAGGAGTCAAATCCGGCCGCAAGTAAAGGCAGTATTCGATCAGCTTCCTTACCGGTTAGACCGGGATGGTTCAAACGGCCTAATACGCCTATGGTGATCGGAAGAATAAACACGACCGAGCATACCAGGGGATAAGCGAGCATTGTTCGCCGAATTGTTCGATTGTCCCGGGCAGCAAGAAATCTTTGGAACAGTTGCGGAAACATCGGATCACAGAAAAACCAGAGGAAGATGAAAGAAAACCAGATGGCTGGCGCGTAACGACCCTGACCGCCGGGTCTGGAAAACAAGTCAGGATACTGCTGCATCACTTTTCGGCCCGCGGTAATTAATCCGCCGTCCTGGTTTGCCACCAGAATCAAGGCCAGAAACAGAACACCGAGCATGATTAATCCCTGCAGGGCGTCAGTCCTGGCCACGGCTTTGAGCCCTCCCCTTAAGGTATAGGCAGTAATGACGGCCGTAACCAGTGTCGCACCCCACAGGTAATCCAGGCCCAAAAGCTCCTTAAGGGCGTAGCCGGCGGCTATGGGTTGCAAGGCAAGGTAAGGAATCGTGAAAATGATCAGGACGATGGCGACCAGCGTGGAGACGGCCTGACTGTTATACGTGCTCCTGACCAGGTTAGGCGGGGTCAATGCTCCTGACGACTGCCCAAGCTCTCTGGCTCGACGTCCGATGACCCAGAATGTAATGGCCATGAACCCGGTTCCAAAGCCGATAATTGGATAAAAAGCGTAACCATCTCTATAACCGGCCCCTGAGCAGCCAAACACGGTGAAGGCCGAAAAATTGGTTGCGGCCATGGTCGCGAGAAAGATGACAGGGCTTAAGGATCTGCCTGCCAGGAAATAGTTTTCAGCAGAGTCGCTCCAGCGAGTGCGGGCCCACCATCCGATTACGAACAAACTGAGAAGGTAGAGAACCAGGATAAAAATTTTGATGAACATATGTACCTCCTATAAGCAGTAAAAATGAAAGGCCATCCCTTCCAAGTCGGGATGGCCTTATGGGCCTGACATAACTTGACTTCATTAAAATTAACAGGTTTATAGCGACTTGTTTATTGATTGTCAAGACACTTTTAAAAAAAGCATTATAAGAAAGTAAAAGCAGCAGATGACCGTCCGGCATACTCTGGCTTGCCATTGTTTAAGATGCTTTTGCTCCAAAGGTGGTACGATTTGAGTGATCCGGGCCTGAAAGAAGTGGCAACGGCCGGTGGTTTTCTTTTCGT
>CAZVRN010000347.1:0-3375 GCA_964629485.1 uncultured Thermodesulfobacteriota bacterium
ATTTTACTTGGTGCCGGAGGTCGGAATCGAACCGACATGGAGGCAAGCTCCGGGGGATTTTGAGTCCCCTGCGTCTACCAGTTTCACCACTCCGGCGCACTAATTTTATAATATTTTTTTCATATTTTTGTCAACTGATTTATCTAAGCTTTATATTGAAATACCAGGTATGAATAACAGTAAGCTTAATGATTTAAGGCAGTCCCGGCCCGGTTTTCTCGCCAAGGCTAAACTATAATCTATAATGGTCGAAAGGTTGTGGCGAACGGTCAAATATGAGGACATGTATTTGAAGGGCTATGGAGATTAAGTAAAGACGAAAGGCGGCGGCGGATGGCCGGCGGCCTCAACTTCGCTTCAGGCCGGGCATTTCACTCCGTTGAAGCCGAGTTAATGATTGACAGGTAAAAGCTCGCTGAAATATTATGTTTTTAAACACATGTATTTATCAAGCATCCCTTTATTCGATCAGAACGAACTACAACATCAATAAAAGGAGCAAGTCTCATGGCGCATCCGCTTGTGGAACAAGGTAAGATTTTTCTAACGGCTGGAGTCTACGACGTTCTGTCGGCCAAGATCGCTGAACGAGCCGGATTCAGGGCGGTCGTGGTTACCGGGTTTGGGGTAGCGGCATCTTATTTGGGTGAACCTGATTTCGGACTGCTGACCCAGACTGAAATTTTGGATACCGCACGCAGAATCTGCAACGCGGTAAAAATAAACGTTATCATCGATGGTGATACGGGATATGGGGGCGCGCTTAATGTCATTCGCATGGTCCGGGAGGCTATAAAAATGGGCGCCAGCGGCATTTTACTTGAAGACCAGGTTTGGCCCAAAAGGTGCGGCCATATGCGCGGGAAAATGGTCATACCTATGGAAGAACATGTACAGAAGATCAAGGCGGCGGTAGAGGCAAAAGGAGAACATTCATTCATTATCACCGCACGAACAGATGCGCGCGCTCCGCTGGGGCTTGATGAAGCCATCCGGCGCGGTAAGGCCTATAAAGAAGCCGGGGCGAATGTAATCTTTATTGAAGCCCCGGAATCTGTGGAAGAAATGAAAAAAATAGCCGCGGAAATACCACCCCCTTTAGTGGTCAACAATATCGAAGGAGGCAAAACTCCTATTCTTTCCTTGGAAGAACTTCACGAAATGGGTTTTATTTCAGTGGGATATGTCCTTTCCGGCCTGTTCGCTTCCGCCCGGGCCCTGGACCGTACCTTCCGCTACCTCCTGGAGAACGGGCACACCAGAGGCATCCGCGATCAGATGATGGACTTCGATGAATTTACAGAGTTCATCGGAGTTGAGGAAAAATATTCCCTGGATGAAAAATACCGCCATGAATAAGTCACCAAAAAATAAGACCAAATATCTTTGGTCAAGTGAAAGTATTTATTAGTGTATGGAACAGCCTGTTCGTCAGAAAATCATCTCGCTTTTGAGCGATGAAGAGATGAGCGCCAGGGACCTTTCTCAATCGCTTGGAATTAAGGAAAAAGAGGTTTATGAGCACCTGGCTCATATTGCACTTTCAGTCGCGGCTCGCGGCAAAAAACTCATAGTCCGTCCTCCCCGATGCTTGCTGTGCGGGTATGTTTTTGAAAACAGAAAACGCCTTACACCTCCGGGCCGTTGCCCATGCTGCAAAAGAACTCACCTCCTGAAGCCCTTGTTTCGAGTTAGTTAAAAAATTGATGTTGAGATGCTTAAGGCGGGTGGACATCTTTGTCAATCAGGGATTTTTAAAACCAGTGATTTTTTGAAACCGCTGAAGGTGAAAAATTAACCCGCTGGAATCACGATTTTCGAGATTTTGAGGCCCTGAATTTGAACCTGGCAATGACTTCGACTAAAAAACGAAGCTCTTTGTAGCAGCCTCAACTAACGAATCCTCCGTGCTTTCATCTATGCCACGTACCTGCCGGTTATAATTTCCTTAATTCTCAAGAAATTGTCCCTTTTGCCTTTAAACGCTAAATTATTTTTGCCCGCTGTTTTGCTGGCTTGCCTGAGAACATCCCCTGTATCCTACCTCCAGGCTAGCTGTTGAATTAAAGTATGTTAACTAGTCGATTTTTTAATATTTTTTTGGATAATACCAGTTCAACCTGTTATTTTTATAGATTTTGTTTCCTTGGCAGGCTTGCAATCGTTATTTATTAAGTTATGTTCTAAATAGCGTGAGGTTGCTTGAATCTCGTTCATAAGAAATTCATAAATTAGTAAAATTTTTATATTAGCATTACACCTTGGTTCCGAAATCTGCCTCGTCTGATAATGGATGTCATTTCATTGGGATACATTAAGTTAAGAGATTCATGAAGTTTAACAAAAGTGTTAACTGGGGGGCGGTAAAAACGCAAACCAATTAAAGGTTTTATTGACTATTACCCCAGAAAGGCAGGCCGATTTGGCTGTTAACGTACAAAATGGAAGCATAAAGAGCCTTTCGAGCGCCTCTAAGGATGAACTTATTAATAAACTTAAGAAGATAGAAGAAGAGCTTAAATATTCAAAGCAAATATGTCGAACAATTTTGAATTCTATGCCCATATCCATCTCTCTTATTGATGCGCGTAATTTTAAAATAATTGAGGTCAATGACAATTTTACAAATCATGCTGGACTGAAACGGGAAAAAATTATTGGAAATTTCTGCTACGAAATAATTCATCATCAATCGATCCGGTGTGATGCTTTTAAACACATCTGCCCCATTCAGCAAACCTTGAAGACCGGCCGGCCTTCGATCATTGAACACCAGCATGAACACGAAGAGGGCAATTATGTTGATTTAGAGGTCTCGACGTTTCCAATCAAGAGCCCGAAAGGGGAAATTGTCCAAATTCTTTACATGGCGCAAGATATCACCGAATCTAAAAAGACAGGGGAGCAGCTTAAAAAAAAGCAGGAAAGCCTTGAAGAGCATGTACGCGCACGCACAATTGAGCTGGTGGAAGCGAATGAGCAGCTTAAACAGGAAATCGCAGAGCGCAAGCGTATTGAAAAGGAGTTAAGAAAGAGTGAGGAAAGATTCCGTACTGTTGCCGATTTTGCTTATGATTGGGAAATCTGGTTGGGCATGGACGGAAATTTTATTTATGTTTCCCCATCCTGTGAGCGCATTACTGGATATAAAGCTCAAGAATTTATTGAAAATCCAACCTTGTTCCTGAGCATTGTTCATCCAATTGATCAACATAGCTTCCGTTTACACCTTGATAATATAGAAAAATCACCAAACATTTACCACCTGGATTTCCGTATTATCCGGCGCGATGGTCAGGAGCGATGGATCAGCCATTATTGCCAGCCTGTTTATAATGTCGATGGGAAAAGACTCGGCTATCGTTCCAGTAACCG
>CAZVRN010000348.1:0-3345 GCA_964629485.1 uncultured Thermodesulfobacteriota bacterium
TTGATAATAAAAGAGTATTGAGAACCAGGCGTTTAAGTTCCCTTTTAATAATTCGGCGTCGAAGGACAGCAATTTGAGTTAAGAATTCCTGGTTAACCTGCAACTTCGGTCACCTTTTCCTGCTCACGCCCGATCATGGCCTGATTGACCAGTATCAGGAGCAGGATCGCGGCGCTGACAAGCAGCATGTAATGCCCGTAAGTGTCAATTGGCAAATAAGGAGGCAGCTCTTTGCCTTGATAAAAGGCATAAATGATCATGATAGGGTTCGCAAATGAGGCAAAGGCAGCCGTGCCAAAAATGAAAAAAAACAGAAATCCCCGGCTTAAAAGATATCCCTGAAGACTCCATCGCCCAAATGCGAGGTAAGTCATGAAGGCGAATAGGCGGCAGACCAGTGCGGTGGTAAAAATAACGGAAAGCGATTTCGCAAACACGGGCAGTGAAATTCCGGAAATGGCCGCGGATATAATCAGAAATGGAAGGACAACCGCCAGCAGGAGCAGGGTATGAAGAACGGCGGCTATCAGACCGTAAGAAAAAAAGTTGTTTTTCTCTTCCGGGGTTATAACTCCCTCGAGGGCCAGCCTGGTAAAATAATCACTCCGGTGTACTTCGCCCCGTCCGCTACGGACTCCCAGGTAAGCGTTGATAAGGAGCGCTGCCACGAAAACAACCAGAAACGTGAGCGGAATACTGTGAATTTTAAAATAGGTGAAAAGGTCTTTGGTCGGCCAAAAAATAAGTGCCACCAAGCCAAGAATCCAGACGCTGTTAAAGGTCATGGAAATCATGATCCGTGAAAAAAACGGAGCCAGGGAATTTGTTGAATCATCTGTTAAATAATCGAATCGCATAATTGATTTTCTTCCTGTCCTGATCTGCCATAGAAACTTCACCGCGCCGCGGTGCGCAGGTATTGGGCGGGCATCAAGAGCGCTCCAATTTTTTCGCCGCTTTTATGTATCGGTATATCCCATTCTAAAAGCGTGACATCCTGTCTTGCCGCGTCGTTATTTGCCAGGTGGACCGGGATCACATTGGATTCAATCCAGCCGAATAAATGAAGGGTCTCCGGTTTGGATTGATACCTGTCATGAATCGAGAAAAGTAAATCCTGCATAAGTCTCTTTTGAATTTTTTTCAACAAGGGGCTTGATTTCTTGTCTCCGATTCTGGCGATGATTGCCTCGATTGATCGATCCGGGAATAAACCTGATTTATTCAAGGCTGAGCTGG
The DNA here is from genome assembly GCA_964629485.1 of uncultured Thermodesulfobacteriota bacterium. Classification (GTDB taxonomy): domain Bacteria; phylum Desulfobacterota; class Desulfarculia; order Adiutricales; family JAFDHD01; genus JAFDHD01. Next base: position 1,240 of record CAZVRN010000348.1, read on the forward strand.
CCAGTTTTTTTACTATTTTTTTGTCCGGGGCAATATCGCCAAAAAAGAAGAAGCGCCCTCTGTAATAAGCCTGGCAATCGGTGATAAGCTGAGAGGTCATGTTTTCAATGACGCTAACAAGGCCTTGATCGGTCATGAAAGCCTTTCCCTGAACAGGGAAATTTATTAAGGAATGTAACGTGAAAAATCGGTAAGACCACCGATTAAGGGATATCAGAACAGATTGCCCTTGAGAATTTTCATGAAGGACCAGGCTCCTAAACTTTTCACCTTTATCCAAATTTGAATAAAGAGCTTTTACTGGATAGGGTGTTTCGCCCAGGTTAAAGCGGTACTCTCTGCTTTGAAGCGAATAGAGCCCCACGATCAGACGGCTTGACGTGATGCCCTTTATTTCCGATTTTTTCAGATGCAGGAAACTGTTAAAAGCAGGGCCCTTGCTTGCGCCGGTATATAAAAAGGCCCAGGCGCTCACCGCGGAAAAAACCACAATGACCGCAATGAGAGATGAGAGATATTTCCATCTGTGCCTGTGTTTTTTTTCCAGACCATTTAAAACAAAATACATCAAAAAGACATAAAGGGCTAAAAAAGGAATAACCCATCGGTAGTTCGGAAATCGGTTCGGGATGCTGGACATCATCGCATCAAGAATATTTTTTTCTTCGAGATCAGCGCCGGTTTGTTCAGGGGAAGGTCTTAAATCCAGCATCTTGTTCCAGAAAACGTGTCGGCCCGGCCAGTCGGTGAAAGGTGGAGTCTGGTAGTCAAAGGCCAGGAAGACGATTTTTCCCATCCCGATTTTTTTCTGTATAACCACGGGAATATCTTCCTGTGCGGCCAGCACCTCTGAAGCATCAATGCGCGCCCGGATAATCAAGAATGGCTTGGTGCTTGTAAGCGCTCGGCCGCAAAAGGGTTCCAGGGAATTCAGTCGATTAATGCGATCAAATCCCAAAATGGTGATCGGTAAGAGCCGCCTCGTTCGTCCTTCCAGAAAAGCGCCATAGTTGAATCCGCTGGCGGTTACAAGATATCCTCCTTTTTTGATCCATTCAGAAAGTGCGATAAACTGTTTTTCCCTGAGGTTGTTCCATGCGCTGGCATGCAGAACAACCATTTTAACTCCATCGTACCCATACCATGTCTCCGGGAGAAATATGGCATGTGTTACAACCGGGAAAATGTCTTGCGATGGTTTTGATAAAAAATCCGGGGCCATATCCCCGCCCACGGCGAGGATAAGCTCTTTGGATGTGTAATGAGACCTCAGATTAATCGCATAGGAAACAATTGTCTTGGCGCCCTGCTTAAAGCGAATAATCAGCGGATGGGTAAAAGAATCAATGAATGCAGTGAGCGAATATAACTTTTTTGAATCAGTTGGAAGCTCAACATCCATCGAGTAAATGGTATCATGCACATCACGGCGATACTCGTTTCCAGAAGTGACAACGAGTTCCAGAACACCGTTTATAGTTCGGCCCTTATTTTCAAGAATGACATTGACCGGGGTCCATCTGTTGATTGAAAAGATTCCGTTGAATCCAATGGAATATTCCATCGTGATCGCTGCTGAATACGCAGATAAAGGGTACAGGGAGATAACTAGAAAAATGAGGCCAAACAGATAGTTGAGTCTAGTGGTTGTTAAATGATGTTTCATTGCCTCCGGTTCCTGACGCACATTTTGAGAATTAGAAACCTTAAGGACTTCGTCCTTTAGCTGAATTTATTGTCAGGCTCAAATTTAAGTCCTTATGCTACTATTAATATTCCCGGGGGGTTAAATTTTCTCCTTCCCCAAGTTCAACAAAATGGCTGGTTTTTGCGAGCTTCTGATTAAACCGGGCTTTTTTTACCCTTATTTAATCTTATATTACAGGATACCCTTGTCAGGTAAAGTCGTCAATGCTTTTGCTTTTAAAAGTAAAATAGTGCTATTACATGATATTTGACAGCCCCAGCTACAGACGGCCCAAAGGCCCTTTGTCCGGGCCATCTTTTGCCGGGGGAAACATGTTCATCAGACTGAGGAATGAGGAACACGGTGTTTTGCATACCCATAAGAACTGTAAATATCCGGGTACGATGCCATACGTCAAT
>CAZVRN010000349.1:0-3342 GCA_964629485.1 uncultured Thermodesulfobacteriota bacterium
TGCCTTTACAAACAACGACCACTACCACTACCACTACCACTACGACCACGACTACAACCACGACCACGACTACAACCACGACCACGACTACAACCACGACCACTTCGCCTAATGAAGAATTGCCTCAATGGCCTTCCACTCCGACAACTACCACAACCACAATCCCAACTGAATTGCCTGGTCCACCTGGTCCCCCATCAGATTGATTTCTTTATTCAGAGCATGATTTATCAGGGGAATCCTTTTTAAGAGGGTTCCCCGGTTTTTTTAGGGTGCTTCAGCCATGACCGTACAGCGTCTGAAAATACTGGTATTCCGGCCATAATTTGTTTAGGATACTTTACTGTCAAGAGTAAGCTCAGAGAAAGGAATATAATATGTTTCAAAGTGAATTTCGCCTGTCAAAAGTAGAGGTGGAGACTCAGGATGGTGGTTATAAGATTAGCTGGCAAGGGTCTTCGCAAACTGACACGATTACGATTTATGCCGGAACAGCTCCAGACCGAATCGACCGTTCCAATCCCTTGGCTAAAGTGGCCGGCGTTTCATCAATCACTCTTTCCGGCCTTAAGGCCCATGTTCGTCATTACTTTGAAGTTGTGCCTGAAGGCGGTCAAGGAGTGATTGCGGCTCAAAGACGCGTGAATCTCAAGGGAGCGATAAATTTCCGCGACCTGGGAGGTTATGAGACCAGAGACGGCCGCAGGGTCAAGTGGGGTCAGGTTTATCGCTCAGACAGCCTGAGCAGGCTCACAGACGAAGATAGGGCCTGTTTAACCAGCCTGGGGCTCAAAGTGGTCTGTGACCTTCGCAGCCCGGTCGAGGTTGAAAATGCTCCGGACAAGCTGCCCGGAGACGGTTCCATTGAATACCTGCCTCTGCCTGTTTATGATGGCGCCTTTGATCCGATAACCGCTTTTGAGAGGATTAAACAGGGTGATGTCAGCTGGTTGAATGAGGAATTCATGATTAATGGATACATTAATAACATTGAACATTTTGGGTCGATTTGGGGAACGGTGATCAAGCGTCTGGCCCGTCGTGACAGCCGCCCGCTGCTCTGGCACTGCACCGGCGGCAAGGATCGGGCCGGGCAATGCGCTGCCCTGGTGCTTTTGGCCCTTGGCGTGCCCGAGGAAACAGTTGTCTATGATCATGGGTTGACGAACGTCTACATAGCTGACCGGATGGCTAAGGTCTACGAGCGTATCGAGGCTATGGGCGTCGATCCTGAGAAGGTAAAGCCCTGGTTCACGGCGCCCCGGAGTTTCATTACTAATCTGCTCGATCATTTACGAGAGACATATGGCGATATTGAGACTTACTTCCAGACCAAAACAGATGTTGATGAGGAAACAATAGCATTATTAAGGCAAGAATTGTTGGAGTAATTTGGAAGAATTACCAAGGAACCACGGGCAAAGAAGCTTCTTTGTGATTGTTCTTTAGCGCTTGACAATCACGAGTATATCAGCCAAAAATTAAGTTTATATTTCCGTAAAAATATCCTTTCCGGCTCTTGGGGGGTTCCCCGAATATTGATTGCACCCCTGAGATCACCAACGGTGGTAAAAAATTTAAATACAGCCAGCAAGGAGAAAACATGCATGAATTACTCGAATTAACCCTGGTGGAACTCACAGAGATGATTAAAACCAAGAAGGCCTCTCCTGTCGAACTCATGGAAGCAGTCCTTTCCCGCATAGAAGAGACCAATTCTGATCTGAACGCCGTAGTGGCCATGCGCGACCGTGAGGCTCTCATGGCGGACGCTTCTGCGGCTCAGGAGCGGGTTATGAGCGGTCAGGCTCGTCCGCTGGAAGGAATTCCTTTCGGGGTGAAAGATCTTGAGAACGCACAAGGGCTGGTCACTTCCATGGGATCTCTGCCTTTTCGTGATCAGGTGGCGGAAACTGATTCAACTCAGGTGGCGCGGCTTCGAGCCGCTGGCGGAATTGTTCTCGGAAAAACGAATGCGCCTGAATTCGGTTACACCGGCATTACCAAGAACCTGGTCTACGGCGTGACGCGATCTCCCTGGAATCTTGAGCGCACGCCCGGAGGATCAAGCGGCGGGTCCGCAGCGGCCCTTACGGCCTGTGTCCTTCCTCTGGTCACTGGCAGTGACGGCGGCGGGTCGGTCCGTATTCCGGCGAGCTTCTGCGGGGCTTTCGGGCTTAAACCTTCCTTTGGGCGCATTCCGACCGGTCCCAAGAAGCTGTGGACCTATGGAGACACTGTGAATTTCGGCCCGATCACCAAAACAGTTGAAGATGGGGCCTTTTTTTTAGACCAGGTTGCCGGACCCTCGCCCTATGACCCCAACAGCCTGCCACATCCGGGCCTTTCATATTTGGATGCGGTCCGTAAGCCTTTGCCCGGAAAACTTCGCATCGGCTTTTCCCCGGACCTGGGCTATGCCGTGGTGCAGCCTGATGTGGCGGCCGCAGTGGAGGAGGGAGCCAAACTTTTTGAAAAGATTGGGCATAAGGTCGAGGAAATTCAGGGAGGTCCCCCCAACGCCACTCTGGAATGGTCATTAATGGGCGCTTTTGAAATGGCGGCGGAATTGTATCCGCTGCTGCCCGAGCATGAGTCAGAATTTGGCCGGTCTTTCATTGCCGGTATCAAAGCCATTCAGAGCATCACTCCCGAGTGGTGGGGCGAAGCGGCTAAAAAACGTGCCCGACTCAATGACTGGTGCGCGGAAATATTTGACCGGTACGATCTTCTGGTAACTCCGACCGTGCCTTATGATCCGCCGCCAGCCAAAGGACCCTTCCCCGATATGATCGATGGCCGCAAGCAGGCGGTCGCGGGAGTGGCGGCCTTGACGGTTCCTTTTAATCTGTCATGGCATCCCGCGGCCACGGTTCGGGTCGGTATGTCGAAACTTGGCCTGCCCATAGGTATGCAAGTCGTGGGACCCCGTCACCGTGATGATCTTGTGTTGCAGGCGGCCCGCGCTTTTGAAGCCGAGCGGCCCTGGCATCCTCATTGGCCAAAGTCCTGGCCGCCGTTGGCTTAATTTCTCAACGCGCATTTATTGAGCCGATACAGCATGAAAGAGAGATGATAATGAGGGGAAATGATGTTGTAATCCTTGGCGCGGGCGTTATTGGGTGTTCCATCGCCTATCACCTGGCCAAGAAAGGAATAAAATCTTTAATTATCGAAAAGGAATCTATCGGGTCCAGGGCATCGGGAAAGGCTTGGGCGGTCATAGAATATCCACCCTATATGCTTGTCCTGGCTAAATTTCCTGATTCCTTCTGGTCTATGCCGGAAGGCGAGACAATCGCCCGCTGGCAGGATCTGTATTGGGCCGGGTACTATCGCATG
>CAZVRN010000350.1:0-3327 GCA_964629485.1 uncultured Thermodesulfobacteriota bacterium
GAAACCTTCATTTAGGGTCTGACTGGAATGCCTGGCGCCGATCAAACTAGTTTGGATGTCACAACTGATACCATATACAAAGGCGCTTTGACTATCAGGCAACCTCGATCCGGATATCGTTTCGCCATTGACGCATTGCTCCTGGCGAACTTTGTCAGGGTTAAAGAGGGACAGTTGGTTGTAGACCTGGGGACAGGGGTAGGAATCGTGGCCCTGACGCTGGCCTGGCGTATGGGCCAAGGCCGCGTCTTTGCTGTTGAAATCCAGCCTAGACTGGCTCAATGCGCTAGAATGAACGCCGAGGCCAATCCTGCCGGTTCTCTCGTCGAAATACTGGAAATGGACTGGTCAAAAATCACCCGGGAAAGTATTGGCGCACCGGCCGACCACGTGGTCTGTAATCCCCCTTACCGACGTCTTGGCACCGGCAGGATCAGCCCGAATCAGGAGGAGGCTCTGGCGCGGCACGAACTCGCAGGCAGCTTAACTTCCGCTGCCCAAGCCGCAACAAGACTACTGGCTCCCGGCGGCTGTTTTTCCGTGATTTATCCCGCTGTCAGGCTGGCGGATCTCATACGTGTGATGAAAAAATACAACCTGGAACCCAAGCGGATGCGCCTGGTTCACAGCCGCCCGGGAGACAACGCGCGACTGGCCATGATAGAAGCCAAGCTGGGCGGCGGCGAGGAACTTAATGTTTACCCGCCATTATATATCTACGAGGCGGGAAAAGTTTACTCGGCAGAAGTTGAAGCTATTCTGGCCGGTGAATATATCAATAAAAGCAAATAATAAGCCGAACCTCTTAAAAACTTCAGCCTTTAGCCGAACTCATTGTCAGATTACGCAGTTTCAACAAAATTAGTCGTCTTTAAGAAGTCACAAGCCAATTAATCTCGAGTCTTGAATTATTTTAACCCACTGATTCAATTTGAATTATAACCCTCCCAAGAAAAGTTGGCTGAGCGTTCATCTGCTCAATCTTCGTCCCCAGACCTTGGGAAGGCGGAAGATAAGGAACCGACACGAAAAATGATTTCCCGGACCAGGGGGGCTCCCACTTCCTGGTTCAACTTATCAATAAATTCCGCCTTGGAGTAGCTCAACCTGTCTATCCAAACCGAACTTTCCACCATTATGGTTAAACGGCCGTCCTTTATGGAATCCGGTTTGCAGTGAGCAGAGATATAAGGGCCGACCGTCTCGGGCCAAACCTCAAAGACCCTGCCCGCTTCACGGGCCAAGCCCAAAAAACCGTGCTCAAAGGAAAATTCAATGATCTTCCCGAGAGGAATTAAGTCATTCGGAGGCTGCTTTTTGGACATAGTTATCAGATAACCTGTTGGTTTGTTTCAGTCAACCCTTTGCCGGCATCAGCGTCAACTTTTTGATGTATCCTCTTCGGCCGATTGATTTAATCCAAGACATTTATCTGCAAATTCGCACCATTGGGCGCAGCCCTGGTTGAGTTTCGGATTAGGAAACCGGTGGCCGCAGCCGGGACAGCGTCTTTGAGCATCATCCTTCCAGAACTCGATCTGCGTGTGGCAATTTGGGCAGGTGATCTCAAAAATATCACCCGGTTTCCAGAACATCATATTTTGCCCGGGGCATTGTGTCTGAGACATTTTTATTCTCCTTTCCGTGCTCAAAGAATCAAGCTTTTTTATGTAAATCAAAAATGTTACAGCACCTATTAGACAGCCACTACCTCTTCCTGCTCTTCGATCACGGCCCCGTTGAAATCAATCTTAAACTCCTCGACAGGGATCGATTTTCCACTTTTAGTCAGAGCCTGCCATACCAGGCGTGTCAGGCCGGAGCAGCAAGGAACAGTCATATAAAGTATTGTTATGCCTTTAATATTATTGCTACTAAAGATCTCGGTCAGCTTTTCTTCATAAAAAGAGGCATCATCCAATTTTGGGCAGGCGATAATCAAAGTCCGATTCTTGAGAAAACCTTGATGCAGGTTCGTCAAAGTAAATCCCGTACAATCCGCCGCGATGAGAACTTCAGCCTCTTCATAATAGGGCGCTTTTATCGGAACCAAGTGCAACTGAACCGGCCAGTTCCGGAGTGCGGAAGTCGGGGCCGATACACTTCCCTGCTGCGTAGGAGCGGCTTCCAGCTCCCGAACCATGCTGCTGGGACAACCGCAGGTCATCTCCTGGTTCTGAAGCTGCCCCTGAGTGGATTTTTTTGCCTGCAGGTGTTTCTCAACTGCCTTTTCATCGAAATCTTCTGCCTCTCTCTCAACAACTTCGAGGGCCCCTTCCGGGCATACCAAACAAGCCCCCAGGCCATCGCAATATATCTCGCTAATCAATTTAGCCTTACCGTCAACAATCTCGAGAGCTCCCTCAGCGCAACTGGTCACACATTCGCCGCAACCGGTACACTTTTCCTCATCGATTTGTATAATTTTTCTCACGCCCATAATATTACCTCTTTTTTTAATTTTAATTATTATTTATTCAAAAACAATCAATAAAACCTTGACTCAAATCAATTTTGAGAAAAAAAACTTCCCCCTGCTAAAAAAAACGGGAATGGTAAAAAGTTGCTTTGTCCGGAAAGTTGAGAACATAATATGCGCTTCTCCATTATAAAAGCCGGCTTCAGGGTTGCAAAAATCAGTCGCCATGCAGTATTATTAAACCAATGAGCAAGGCTAGTTGTTGTAACTTGGGAAGTATTATAGAAAAAAGGGGGGATTAATGTCAGACCTTTGCTACCTGGATGAACCTGATCTTACTCAACCCTCTTTAATCATGGGATTTTCCGGATGGCCTAATGCTGGAGAGGTTTCAACTGGCACGGTCAAATATCTTATCCACCGCCTGGGCTCCCGCCCCCTGGCCTTCATGAAGACGGACCCTTATTATGATTTCATCTCCCATCGACCGACGGCTTATATTCACACCGGCGTGATCAATGAAATAGGGATGCCCAAAAACCAATTTTTTTATGTCAAGGATAAGGTCGCGAATCGAGACTTGATTCTTTTTCTGGGTCAGGAGCCGCATTTACGGTGGGAAGCATTTTCTGATGAAATTCTGAGGCTGGCCCAGGACTTCCACGTAAACAGCATCTATACTTTGGGCGGAGCATATGACTATTTACCTCACTGGCTTGAACCACATGTTTCAGTCGTCTGTTCATCGCCAGAATTCAAATCCGCCTTTCGCGTTATTGACGAGTTCAGCTCTGTGACGCCGACCGAGTACGAGGGTCCAATCAGTATTCACAGTGTCCTTTCCGTCAGGGCCAGGGAAAAGGGCATCCCTGTTTACGGGCTATGGGGCCATGCGCCCGTTTACATTC
>CAZVRN010000351.1:0-3308 GCA_964629485.1 uncultured Thermodesulfobacteriota bacterium
CCGACCTGGACGGAACGCTGCTCGATTATCATACCTATTCCTGGGAAGCAGCCCGGCCTGCTTTGCAGCGGATTAAGGAGACTCAAACTCCCCTGGTCATGGTTTCTTCAAAAACCAGGCTCGAAATCGAGAACCTGCGAAAGGAGTTGAACAATTCCGACCCGTTCATTTCGGAAAATGGCGGTGCGATTTTTATCCCGACCGATTATGACCTTGAACCCCCGGCGAACGCCGTAAAAACGGATAGGTACTGGATAATTGCGCTTGGCTTGACCGCTGAGAAAATGAGTCATAAAATTAAACTGCTGGCCGAGCGTTTTCCAATCAGGATTTTATCGCAGATGGATCCTATGGAGGTGGTTGATTTGACGGGGCTGACTCTGGAGCAGGCCAGGTCGGCTCAGGCACGTGAATACGGTGAGGCCTTTATTTTGACCGATAAAGGTGTCCCTGAAGAAACATTGAAGGCTGCGGTAAATGATTTGGGTCTCAGACTAACCAGCGGTGGGCGCTTTTATCATCTTCTCGGTGGAAATGACAAGGGTCGGGCCGTGACTATTCTAAGCGCTTTGTACCGGTTAAATAACCCGGACCTCATTACCGTGGGGCTCGGCGATTCACTAAATGATGAACCCCTGTTGGAGGCAGTGGATAAACCCTACCTGGTGGCGCGGCCGGATGGGACTTATACTCCCCTTAATTTGCCTGCCCTTACACATACGCCCTTACCTGGTCCGGCGGGTTTCAACAAAACGATCATGGAGCTACTCGGCTGACCCGGTATAATCAGTGGTATTTGCTTCTTTGTCGGCCAGCCGGATTATGCTGCGTTGTAATGAATATAAAATCGAGGTGATTTTATGAGCGAAAAATCAATTGATTTGAGAAGCGATACCGTCACCAAACCGACCCCTGAAATGCGGGAAGTCATGGCCAAGGCTCCGGTGGGAGATGATGTATTTGGCGAGGACCCCAGCATTAATGAACTCCAGGAAAAAGCAGCCGCTCTCTTGGGCCATGAACAGGCCCTGTTTGTGCCATCGGGCACCATGGCTAACCAGATAGCGATTAAAGTCCTGACGCGGCCCGGAGATGAGGTGCTTCTCGAAGCCGGATCGCATCCTTTTAATTCTGAAAGCGGAGGCGCTGCGGTCATCAGTTCCGTGCAGCTCTACACTTTAACCGGTGAGCGGGGATTATTGAAACCAGAGCAGATAGAGGCTGCTATAAGGCCTGATAATATTCACTACGCCCCCACACGGCTCGTCTGCCTCGAAAATACTCACAACCGGGGCGGAGGTTCCATATATCCCCTGGAAAAAGTCTCCGCTATCAGGCAGATCGCTCAAGCGCACGGCCTGGTCATGCACCTGGATGGCGCCAGACTGTTTAACGCGTGTGTGGCTACCGGGCTCGAACCGGCCGATTATGGAAAATATATTGAAACAGTATCATTTTGTCTTTCAAAGGGCCTGGGCGCCCCGGTTGGATCGTTAATCTGCGGAAGCAAGCCTATTATTAAAGAAGCCCTTCGTTGGCGAAAGGTACTGGGCGGAGGCATGCGCCAGGCCGGGATTTTAGCGGCTGCGGGTATTTATGCGTTGGACCATCATGTCGACAGGCTATCCGAAGATCACGCGAACGCCAAATTCCTGGCCCAGGGCTTGGCAGAGAAAGATGGGATTGAGATTGATCCGTCCGAAGTGGAGACGAACATCCTTATTTTCAAAGTGACACACCCCAGGCTGAACGCGCCCGATCTGGCTGATCGGCTTATGAGGCATGGTGTGCTCGTCCTGCCCATGGGAACTGATCAAATCAGAGGGGTAACTCATCTGGATCTAAATCGTGCGGACATGGAGCGAGCCCTTGCGGTCATGGATACGGTTTTGAAAGAAGCGTGATGTTTTTTGGTTTAAATCGGATTCCATGAAATATATTTTGAATCCTCTATGTCATAAAATATGAGATTCGATCCGTTCCAAGAATTTTTCTTTGGTTTGTATGTCGCTCCAAAATTCATCCGGTCCAAACTACAAGGCCCGCAGCCATTCCGGGCGAAGAGGAACCTTCCCGGCCAGCGCCGCGTCTATTAATTTAAGCGCCGTGTCTTTATCATGGGGATAGACGATTTTTAACGGCAGGTAATTGGAGGCGTGATTTGAGAGAAACAACCCGTGCGACAGATCGGTCGCGCTGATCATTTCTCTCAGTTCCTTTAAAATTTCCGAAGGCTTAAGCGGCGTATATTTACCAGCGGCCATGTCTTCCGCGAGGGGAGTCCCCGGTATTACTGACACGGTCAAAGCACCCACATAGTCCGGATCAAGGCGTGAAAGCAAATCTCCGGTAGCCCGGGCGTGTTCCAGGGAGCGCTCAGGACCGGCAATGCCCAAAAGCACAGTCACCGAAAGTTTGATGCCAGCCTCAATTACCCTGCGTCCCTCTAAAACCAATTTTGAACTGGTGGAACCCTTTCGAATTTTTTCCAAAGTTTCGTCATCACCGCTTTCCACACCGTAATAAACTATGCCCAGCCCTTTAGCCTTGAGTTCAGCAAGGTCCTGGTCCGATTTTGAACTGATACTCTTGCGGTTTGCGTACAGGCCCACGCGGTTTACCCAGGGAAGATTTTCGCGGATTTGATCCAGGATCCATACCAATCGTTTCTGAGGGATAATGAGGGCGTCGCCATCCATGAGAAAGACCCTGTCTTGGCGGCGGCAGTACTTTTTAGCGAAAGCCAGATCTTGAAGGATGATTTTTTCCGGTTTAATGGCGAAACGCTTATTTTTATATGTACCGCAAAAGGTGCACTTGTTGTGTGAACAGCCCAGGGTTACCTGTATCAGGATACTGTAAGCTTCACTCGGCGGCCGAATGATAATGCCTTCATAGTGGAAACCTTCTGGTTCAAAGTCTTGCTTCATTTTTCTCCTGTTTCGAGAGCTCTTAAGAATCAGTAATTTTATTGAACCTGTGAAAGGTGAATTTTTAACATACGGAAATATCAATAATATTTTGAGCGTTAAAAATTGAATCTGACATTGAATTCAGCTAAAGGCCAAAATTTTGTCTTGGTTTCATTTTATGTTCTGCAAGTTTAATATAAAACTTGCGCTTGAAAACTTCAAGTGGTGCAGAGCGGTTGTGTCAGGTTTATAAAGGTGGGCTGGGTTGGTGTTTATTTTTAACTTCTTGAAGTACCATATAAAAAAGCCCTCGGATAACTCCCGAGGGCTTTAAGACTTCTTGGAGCGGGAAACGGGATTTGAACCCGCGACTTCAACCTTGGCAAGGTTGCACTC
>CAZVRN010000352.1:0-3303 GCA_964629485.1 uncultured Thermodesulfobacteriota bacterium
AATAGCGAAGACACGATCTGCGGCAGCCAGCCCTTGCTGGATGGTCACGTTAAGCCGGCTCAAGCGTTTGATCGGATCGTAGAGCATTATTAACGCGGTTAAAAAAGAAACAAAGGAGCCTGGAGTCGAAAGACCCTTAACGACGGTTACGCCTCCATAAAGGACGATACCAGCAATACAGAATCCGGCCAAAATTTCCATAAACGATGAAGAGATGGCCCGGACCACGACCAATTTGATCCGGTTGGATAGGAGTCGGCCGCATTCTTTCCCAAAGCGCTTGTTTTCATAATCCTGCATATTAAAGGCTTTGACAATACGCACCCCTTGAAAGGTCTCCTGCAGGATGGTGGTCAGGACTCCCATGTTGACTTGAACCCTTTTAGATAAGGCGCGAAGCCTGCGGGCGAAATAATAAAGGGGATACGCGCCCAGAGGAATGATAATAATACCCGCCAAGGCCAGTTTCCAGTCCCGGTAAAAAATAACGAATATCAGGCCGATTGCTGTAAAAGCATCCATGACCAGGGAGGTAATTCCCTCGGAGACGGCATGCTGTATCATATTCACGTCGTTTGTAATCCGGGAGGTAAGCACGCCGGTGGGATTGCGGTGAAAAAAAGACATGGAAAGCGTCTGTATATGCCGGTATAGATCGACGCGAATATTATTGACAATGGTCTGTCCGACATAACTCATTTGATAAGACTGATTGAGGTAACATATCGCTTTGACGATAAAAGCTCCTACAATCAAAGCCGAAATCAGATAAACTTTTTTCTCATCGTTGGCTAGAAATACCTGGTCAAGCATAGGTTTGACTAAAAAAGCGATAGACGCGGTAGACGCGGCCACGATACTCATGGAGACCATCGCAAAAAGCAAACGCCACCAGTAAGGTTTAGCGTGTTGAAGCAGTCTTTCATAATTAGTCATTATATAAAGCCGTTATTTTGATTATCTTATTATAGTCTCTAAAAGCAGTCGAGCCGCCCGGGTGCTAGCGCCGGGAGAACCAAGCTTATCTTTGACACGTTTTAAACCATCAATCATTTTAGCCCTTTTTTCAAGATTTTGGAGTAAATCCAAAAGCTCGGCAATAATTCTATCTGGATGTGCCTCTTTTTGCAAGAACTCTGGCACCAGCCTTTCCCCGGCGACCAGATTGGCCATGGCAGCATATTCCACACTGACCAACGGTTTAAACAGGATATAGGTCAATAAACGCACCCGATAAATAACCACCATGGGAGTGAGCATCAATGCCGTTTCCAGAGTCGCCGTTCCTGAAGCAGCCAAGACGACGTCAGCCGCATTTTGCAAGGCGTGAGTCTGCCCGCCCATCAGTTGAATCTTAATGGGAGACCTGTCGAGAAAAGGACGCAGTTCCCCATTTTTAAGAGTATCAGCCCGGGCCACAGCCAGGGAAAGACCACTTACATGATTTTTTACCTCGGAAGCGCATGAAATCATCAGGGGCAGGTGCTGCCTGATTTCAGCCATTCGGCTGCCAGGCAACAAAACCAGCAAGGGACGGGCCGGGTCGAAACCCAGTTCGGCTTTGACCTCCTGCTTCGGGCGGGGCGGATCCAAAACATCAAGCAGAGGATGGCCGACGAATGAAACCTCAAGCCCATGCTCCCGATAAAAATCCGCTTCAAAGGGAAAAACAACCGCCATCCGATCCACCAGCCGCTTTATCTTTTTAATCCGCCCGCGCCTCCATGCCCAAACTTGAGGGCTAATATAATAAAATACAGGGACACCCATTTTTTTAGCTGTCTTGGCCAAGCTCAAATTGAAATCGGGATAATCAATTAAAACCAGCCCGGCCGGCCGGTTTTTTTTGAGAGAATGTTTGAGGGCTCTGAGCACCTTTAGGGTGCTGTTCAGGCTTGAAACGATCTCGGCTAAACCGGTGAGTCCTTGGTGTTCAAGGTCAAACAGAAGTTCAACACCGGCCGCCCTCATTTTTTCGCCTCCAAGTCCATAGAACTTAAGGCTTGAATCAATGCTCAAGGCGGAACGGACAAGATTGGAACCGTGAAGATCTCCCGAAGCTTCGCCGGCCGCTATCATAACACGGGTCAAAACTGAAACCCTCTGTAAACCGTCTTTTGTTTAATCGACCTGAGAAGAGACACTTCTATTCCGTCCCCACGATATCAGGCCAGATTTTTAAACGGCGCTCGATTTCCGCAGTAATCCTGAGCGCTACGCTCAGGGCCCGGCGGCCATCCTCTCCGCTGACGAGCGGAGCCGATCCACTCTTCACGGACTCGATAAAAGACTTCAGCTCTTCTTCCAAAGCGTCACCGGCAGGCACGGCCAGTTCCTCTGCCGTCGTCCCTGGCCGCTCAAAAAATTCCGGGCGGGTAACAACGGCCCGACACTGGCCGTAATCAATGGAATAGCAGGTGTTTTTTTGAAAAATTCGAATCTTGCGCAATCTTCTGTCTGAGATTCGGCTGGCCGTCAAGTTGGCGACGCATCCCGCCTCAAACTCCAATCGGGCGTTAGCGACATCCACATGATTTGTCACCACCGGCGCGCCCACAGCTTGAACCGAGACAGGTAAACTCCCGACAAAGTTCAAAACTATATCGAGGTCATGAATCATCATGTCCAGAACCACATCCACATCCGTCCCGCGCTCCGGGAATGAACTGATCCTGCTGGCCTCAATAAATAGCGGCCGCTTGATCAAGGAATTAACGGCCCGCACGGCCGGGTTAAAACGCTCGAGATGTCCGACCTGCAGGACCAGATTATTTTGCTCAGCCAGCTTTATCAGGGTATCAGCTTCCTGAATGGTTCTGGTGATGGGCTTCTCTAACATGACATGCACGCCCCCTGTCAGGAAGAGTTGCGCAACACCAAAATGTTCTTCAGTTGGAACAACAACACTAACGGCATCCGTTAGAGCGAGCAGTTCCCGGGCATCTGAAAAAAATCTGACCCCAAGCCTTGAGGCCAGTTTTTCGGCCCGCTCAGGCTTGATATCGGCGACGCCGACCAAATCAACCCCGTCCATGGCCTTATATTTCTCGGCATGAAACCGGCCCAGGTAGCCAACACCCACCACTCCGACTCTCATGGCACTACTCACTGCCTCGGGCCACGATAGCGATACCCGCCTTATCCGCGGCGGCGATCATCCGGTCCGCATCGAATATCAATGTTTTTTGAGCTTCAATGGCCAGGACAGAGGCCTGGACCTCGCTCATAACCGCCACCGTACCCGGACCGACAGAAGGTATATCGAAACGAAGGTCCTGATTCGGTTTTACGACTTTGACTACG
>CAZVRN010000353.1:0-3296 GCA_964629485.1 uncultured Thermodesulfobacteriota bacterium
CTGCTCACATTGACGCCGGCAAGACTACCACCACGGAACGGATTCTTTATTATACTGGCGTTTCGCATAAAATGGGGGAGGTCCATGATGGCCAGGCTGTCATGGACTGGATGGAGCAGGAACAGGAAAGAGGAATTACCATAACATCGGCGGCTACAACCAGCTTCTGGAGAAAACATCGTGTTAATATTATCGATACGCCGGGACATGTTGATTTTACAATCGAAGTCGAGCGCTCTCTGAGGGTGCTTGACGGTATGGTCGCCGTTTTTTGCGCCGTGGGCGGAGTTGAACCCCAGTCTGAGACTGTATGGCGGCAGGCGGAACGCTACGGCGTGCCCCGCATCGCCTTTATCAACAAGATGGATCGAGTCGGGGCTGATTATGAGCGATGTTTGATCCAGATAAGAGAGCGGCTCAAGTCTTTTCCGATTTTGCTTCAGCTCCCTTTAGGTACGGAAAACAAATTTATCGGTTTGCTTGATTTGATTGAAAATAAGGCCGTGATCTACGATGAATCAACATTGGGAGCAAATTTTAGGATTGATGAGGTCCCTGCTGACCTCGAAAATGATGTTTCAAAGGCCCGCGAGACCATGATAGAGTCTCTGGCGGAAGTGGACGATCAGATAATGCAGCAGTACGTGGAAGGACAAAAAATTACACCGAGCGACGTGAGGGCCGGTTTGCGCCGTGCGACCATTGGTCTCAAATGCGTTCCCGTACTGGTCGGTTCCGCCTTTAAGAATAAGGGCGTCCAGCCGCTTTTGGACGCCATCGTTGATTATCTGCCTGCGCCTGTTGATATCCCCCCGGTAACAGGCCTTGATGACCGTGGAAATATCACGACGAGGCAGGTTGCGGATGACGAGCCTTTTTCGGCTTTGGCCTTTAAAATCATGAATGATCCCTATGTGGGCCATTTAACATTCTTACGCATCTATTCCGGCCACTTAAAGTCCGGGGATCACGTTTATAATTCATCCAGGCAAACCAAAGAGAAGATAGGGCGTCTTTTGAAGATGCACGCCAATGATCGAGAGGAGATTAAAGAGGTCTATGCGGGCGACATCGTGGCCGCGGTCGGACTTCGCAACACCTCTACCGGTGATACCCTCTCCGAGATTTCCGACCCTATTATTCTGGAGAAACTTTATATACCGGAGCCGGTGATTCACGTCGCGGTTGAGCCAAAAAGCCGGGGCGATCAGGACCGGCTTTCCGTGGCTCTGTCCAAGATCGCCGCCGAAGACCCCTCTTTTCACGCCAGAAACGATGAGGAGAGCGGCGAAATAATTATTTCCGGTATGGGAGAACTGCACCTGGAAATTATAGTTGATCGCCTTCTGAGGGAATTCAATGTTCAGGCCAAAGTAGGTAAACCAAAGGTTGCTTACCGCGAGACTATTACCCGGACCGTGGAAGCGGAAGGACGTTTTGTCAGGCAAAGCGGAGGCCATGGTCAATTCGGGCACGTCTGGCTCCGGCTTGAGCCCGCTGAACCGGGAAAGGGCCTTGAATTCTCGGTTGAAGTCACCGGCGGCGCAGTGCCTCGGGAATATTTCAAGGCAGTGGAACAGGGAGTGAACCAGGCGGCCACTCAGGGGATTTTGGCCGGGTATCCTGTCACCGATTTGAAAGTGACCCTTTATGATGGTTCCTACCATGAAGTGGATTCATCCGAACGGGCTTTCATGATCGCCGGGTCCATGGGCTTAAAAGAGGGCTTGAAAAAGGCGGGAAGTATTTTGCTTGAACCGATTATGGAGGTTGAAGTTGTGGTCTCGGAAGAATTCGTGGGAGATGTTATAGGCAGCTTCAATTCCCGGCGCGGCCGTATTAAGGGTATGGAAGCCAGGGGCGGAGTTCAAATCATCACTGCGGAAGTTCCGCTGGCAACGATGTTTGGATACGCCACGGACTTAAGGTCTATGACCCGGGGCCGGGCTCCCTTCAGCATGCAGTTTGTGCGATATGAACCGGTGCCCGAGTCTGTCTCGGCCCAGGTTTCACGTGAAGGTTATTTATAAGAAAATTGATAATTGAAAAATATATGAGAACAGGAATTAATTCCGTCAGGACTAAGGAGGACTGACTATGGCCAAGAAGAAATTTGAGCGGACGAAGCCGCATGTAAACGTGGGTACGATTGGGCATATTGATCATGGGAAGACGACCCTGACATCGGCCATTACGCTTTGTTTATCGAAGGCTGGTCAGGCGGAGTATATACCGTTTGACGATATTGATCGTGCGCCGGAGGAGAAGGAGCGCGGGATAACGATTGCGACGGCGCATGTGGAATATGAGACGAAGAATCGTCATTATGCGCACGTGGACTGTCCGGGTCATGCTGATTACATCAAGAACATGATTACGGGAGCGGCGCAGATGGATGGTGCGATATTGGTGGTTGGAGCGGACGATGGTCCGATGCCTCAGACGCGGGAGCACATATTGCTGGCGCGTCAGGTGGGAGTGCCTTCGATTGTTGTTTTTTTGAACAAGGTTGACATGGTGGACGATGAGGAGCTGATCGAGCTGGTGGAGCTTGAGCTTCGGGAGTTGTTGGACAAGTATGAGTTTCCGGGGGATGAGACGCCGATCATCCGCGGGTCGGCCTTGAAGGCATTGGAGTGTGGCTGCGGCAAGGCCGAGTGCGAGAACTGCCGTCCGGTGTTGGATTTAATGGATGCGGTGGACACGTTTGTTCCGGAGCCGGTTCGTGAGACGGACAAGCCGTTTTTGATGCCGGTGGAGGATGTATTTTCGATATCCGGTCGCGGGACGGTGGTGACCGGTCGAGTGGAGCGTGGAGTGATCCACGTTGGTGACGAGGTGGAGATAGTTGGTATACGTCCGACGCACAAGACGGTCTGTACCGGGGTGGAGATGTTCCGGAAGATACTGGATGAAGGCCAGGCCGGAGACAACATAGGAGTTTTGCTTCGCGGGGTGAAGCGGGACGAGGTTGAGCGTGGCCAGGTGGTGGCGGTTCCGGGCAGCATCACGCCGCACACGAAGTTTCGGGCGGAAGTATATGTTTTGAATCGTGATGAGGGCGGTCGTCACACGCCGTTTTTTAATGGTTACCGGCCGCAGTTTTATTTTCGGACGACGGATGTTACGGGGGTGGTGACGCTTCCCGAGGGAGTGGAGATGGTCATGCCCGGGGACAATGTATCCCTGGAAGCGGCTTTGATCACGCCGATCGCCATGGAGAAGGAACTTAGGTTCGCCATCCGTGAAGGCGGCCGAACCGTCGGCGCCGGCGTCATCTCTGAAATAATTGAATA
>CAZVRN010000354.1:0-3286 GCA_964629485.1 uncultured Thermodesulfobacteriota bacterium
CTCCTGGGACTTGGAAAAACCATATCCATAAACCAGGTTTGATACCCAGGAAGCTATAACCGCACTGGCGGCTGCGGTGGCGTTTAATAGAATTAAAAAAAACACAGATTCGGACGAAGTTCGCGGGACAAGCCGGGGCCATAGAACTTCCGTGGCCCAGTAGCTGGGCAGATAAGGAGATGTTGGCGTGCGCAGGGAAGCAAAATAGCTTACAACCGACGCAAAGGCATCCGGGTTAACCAATCGCTCGGGTCTCATGAAACGAAAGAGTAGATAAAGAACTACTACCATCATGATCGCAAGCAGTATGAGAATGTCCTTGGTTCTTCGAGCCGGGAAAATATTTACCAGAAGCAGGATAAAAATAACCCCCAGGGAACCAGCCAGTATGAGCAATGGGACTGAAACGGCGATCAAGTTCAGGTAATAAAGAAATCCGGCGTTAAAGACGATGCCGTAAGCCAGAAAGACGGGCATGCCGAATAAAAGAACCATCCAGGAACTGTCTGTCAGCATATTAGTGTAGCGAGCCCAAAAGATAGTTTCGCGGGACACAGGTGACGAGTGAATCATTTCAAGGTCCTTGGACAAAAAAAACGTGGACAGTCCGGTAATAATATTGGAAAAAATAAGGATAGCGAAGAAGGTTAACCAAACCATATCCATCAATTTCCTTGCCAGGACACGACCGAATCCCTCGGCCGCCTCAAAGTAGGCGAGGGCTTTAAAGAAACCGAAAAAAACCGCGCACCAGAACAGCAGGACCACCAGAGCCATAATCAGCAATTTATAGACCGATCCTTCCTCGCCCCGATGAATTCGGTTTCTAAACGAAAACAATCTAGGGGAAAGAAGGTGGAAGTAGGTCCTCATATTTCAGTACCGGGATTAATGATACCTGTTGGGACTTGCTTCTCATGCCCGCCTGTCAATTTAAGGAATGCTTCTTCAAGATATTCCGACCCGCCGGCTTGAGCCTTAAGCTTTTCAACTGTCCCTTCGGCAAGAAGTTGTCCGTGATGAATAATTCCGATGCGATCGCAAATTTCCGCCGCAATCACCAAAGTGTGAGTGGAAATCAGGATGGATACTCCATCACGCCGCAACAGACGAAAAATGTTTTTGAGCAGTCGCGCGCCTTGGGGATCCAATCCGACCATGGGTTCATCCACGATCAAGGCTTTGGGGCGGTGGAGCATGGCTGCTGACATGATTAATCGCTGTTTCATGCCGTGCGAATAGCTTTCCACCAGTTCATGGCCCCAATCTGAAAGGTCAAAAAGATTAAGCAGCTCATGGCATCGGGTTAAAAATGAGTCGTGATTTACTTTGTATAAGCCCGCGATGAAACTGAGGAACTCAATCCCTGTCAGCTTTTCATATAAAAATGGTCTGTCCGGAATAAATCCAAGCTCCTGTTTGGCGGCCTCGGGATTGCGCTCGATGTCCCGGCCGTTAATGATAATTTTGCCAGAGCTGGGCTTGAGGATGCCAGCGATCATTTTAAGGGTTGTGGTTTTGCCGGCGCCGTTTGGGCCCAGGAATCCGTAAATCTCTCCTTGATTCACTCGTATGGAAAGGTTATTAACAGCATTGGTTTGCCTGAAATGTTTGCTAACGTCGATTAATTCAATCATTTAAAATCAAGAATATTAATTTTAAGGCGGCCTATAACACGAACCATTTCCGCCTGGCGATCAAGACCGCCGGTTAAAAAACGAATATGTGACGCATCAGCCGGGACCTGATCAAGGATAGGGTCAACAGCCATCCAGCGCCCCCAATATACTTCTACCCAGGCGTGATAATAGAAACGATTTTCAAAGTAAAGCACTCCGGCAACCATTCTGGCAGGCACGCCGGCGGCTCTAAGCAGCGCGGTCGTTAAAACAGCGTGCTCATTACAGTCTCCCACTTTTGTCTTGAGAACGTCCACCGCACTGGGCACGGACATAGTCGGCCGTTTTTGAAGATTTTCAAAGGTCCAGCCTACCATCTTGTCCACAATATTAAGCGGCGATTTCTCTCCAGACGTAATAAGACGCGCCTGGTGAATAATATCGGGATTCCGGGCTTGAACAAGACTGGTGCTTTTGAGGAACGGCTCGAATCTTGCGTCAGTCAAAGGCAGTGAGGTTTCATGCCTCACATCAATCGTCTCCTTTTTGATTTCCACGACATTACCGGACAACACCTGGCGCCCGCCGTTCAGATCAAAACCCTTTAGGTTCACGCCATTCAATCTGACTTTGAGATATTTGATTTTACGGGGGTTTTTCAGCACTCGATCAGCCGGAACCGAGGTTGCTTTCACTACGTCTGTAAGTTCCGCCCGCCCGCTTAACCCCTTTTTCGCCTCTTCGGGAGTGCTGCGTATCATGGAAAGTCCCAGGAGGCCATCTTCTTTTATTGTCCGGCCGTTGACATCGATCCAGGCGTAAGATTGTGTGTCAAAATAATCCATGCGAACACGGAAAGTATCGTAGGTTTCTCCCTCAATAACGATCTTCTCCTTACCCTCCACCACGATATTAATCCAGCGACTGCTCAGACTGGAGGGATCAAAAATAGAAACCCTGTACCGCTGATTTTTTTTCAGGCCCTGTTGAGCCAGATAAGGCATCAAACCGATAGTCAGCCTTGGCACTTCATTCAATCTAATCTGGCTAGAGGTTTTATAACCACCGGTCATCATGGTCATGTTCATGACATGTCCGGAAAGTACGCCGGTCAATTGAAAGCGAACCGGACCGGATGACAAGAAAAAATTAAAGGACTCCAGGCCCATGGATTTGCTGAGCCTGGCCGAAGTAATGGTTCGGATTTCCCGGACCTGACCCATAAGCTTGAGTTTAAGGTAAGCCTTTGAATCAGCGATATATCCCTGCTCCAGCCGGGTGATGGATTGAACGGAATAGCCGATTTTCTGTTTTTTAAGGTAGATAGACATCCAGGTTTCGGAATCTTTGAGTTCAGCGCCTGTCACTTCGGACAGGTCAGGAACAAGATGCACTTTCTTGACCAGCAGGAATATCATGCAGGCCCCAAAAATAACCAGAGCGATTTTAACAGTGTTTTTAAACGGGGAGCCAACCGGCATGGTTCAACATTTAATTACGGCTGGTGACACAGGCGGATGGGGCAATTATGGTTGTAAAAAGCATCAGACTGAGTTCAGGTGGCTTCGAACCAAATTCAAAGCCCGGTCCCTCATATCCTTAAAGTCGTCTTCATTTAATCCCGCTCCCAGAGCCACGACTCGAGCGAATTTCAAGGTGATAAGGTC
>CAZVRN010000355.1:0-3274 GCA_964629485.1 uncultured Thermodesulfobacteriota bacterium
AATTTTTCGGGAGGCAGGATATTTCCCCAAGACTTTAAGAGCAAATAATTTTGTTGAAATCGCGGAAGCCTGACCATGAGTTCGGCGAAAGGACAAAATTTTTAAGAGGTCTTTTTTTTTATTATTTCTTGACATATGCCTCTTAATAAGCTTAAGGTTTATCTACTTACACAACAAATTAAACCGTACCATAATGCGTGCCGGTGTATCTTTTTTACTGCGGTCGGGAAAAGCGGTGTAACAGGGAGTTTGTATGAATAAATCTCAATTAATTGAAGAACTGGCCTTGCGGGAGGGACTGACTCTTAAAGACGCTGAAATAGTTGTCAATACTTTTTTCGATACTATCGCCGAAGGTCTTGGCCGCATGGAACGGGCGGAAATCAGAGGGCTGGGATCGTTCAAGGTCAAGCATTATGGTGGATACATAGGCCGGAACCCGAAAACCGGGGAGGCCAGTGTAGTGAAACCCAAGAAATTACCCAGCTTCAAGGTAGGCAAGGAATTAAAAGAACGCGTAGACCTTTAACCCCGAACAAAAAATAATTTTGGCTTTGGCCCATGCCTGGGCGGGTTGAGGCATAATCCGGATTAAACAGGCAAAGGTGAAAACTTACTGCAGCCCTTTCGGGAAAGGAGGAAAGCTAAATGACTAATGTAGTCGCCAGCGTTCTCGGCAGTGTGGGATACCTTCTGGTCTATGTCGGGGTTTTTGTTCTTTTGGTGAACATAGGCGCCGCAATCAAGTCAATCAGCGAAAAGGAATTTGAGAAAAAACCGGAACAATCATCTACCTACTAGGACCGGTTGGCGCCGTTTTCGGCGTTTAAAAAAATAGCAGCAGCGCACCCTGATCAGGGCAGAGAGGAAAAGCGCAATTCATTTATGAAGCCAAAAAATGGCAGCGGAGGGGTGTTCGCTTTTATCACTGGTGTTAATGACTCTGCCCGGCCTCCCTGAAGACAGCCTTTATCAGCCTGTCGAGTTCCTCATCCCGGTAATGAAAGGCAGGCAGTATTTCGCGGGCCCGGGGAGAGAGCCTCTTTAACCCCCAGAGGCTGCGCCGCAGGGTTTCATCCCAGCCGTTGCGCTTAAAATAAAGCGGCAGGTTCACTTCAAAATAGGAAAGGCTGTCCGCATCCTGGAGAAGGTCAGAGCGCGGGTCACCGCCTGTTTCGTGTTTTGAGATGAGTTCATAAACATCCCGGGACACGTCCGGAGGCACCTGGCACTCAGCCATGACCGCCTTTATAATCCGTGCGCTGTTTAGGGCATGGGCTTTCTTAAAAGAGTTAAAATCCTTAAAAATAGTTTTTTGAACCTTTTCCCCTTCAACGGCCCGTTCGATATCATGCCCCAGCGCGGCGATCTTAAGCGCCATATCAGCGTCAGGCTTAAGCTTCAAGAGCCACTTGAGGGTGTTTCTGGAGTGAGCCGGGTCTTCCGGGACCCTGGACCTGGCAATGACGGCCTTTATTTTTTTCTCGACGCAGCCGAAGCTATCCATGAGGCCGGCAAACCAGAACGCGCCGAACGGTTTCGGCATTCATGAGGGCCGCGATGACCAAGAGGGTCAACAAGGGCAGGTTGGCCAGGGCCCCTAAAAAAACAAGAAAAATCCTGACGTCCCTTCCCAGGCGCGGCCATGCTGAGGACTCGATCCGCTCGCGCATAAGCGCATCATATTTATCAGCCGTATAACTGAGCATGAAAGAGCCGATAATGGCTAAAAACCCGGCCAAGAGGGCTGTCTTGCCTCCACCCCCGGCGTAGGCGTGCCAGGTCAGCCCGAATAAGAGAAGCGCGTCCGCGTACCGGTCTAAAACAGCGTCAAACCAGCCGCCAAAGCTGGTCTCCCGGAACTTGAGACGCGCCACTTCCCCGTCACAGCCGTCAAGAATGGAAGCCAACTGGGCCACAAGTCCACCCAGGGCGAGCGTGACATATCCGTTGACAGCGAACAGCCCGGCGGCCAGGAGTGAAAACATAAAGGCCAGGAGTGATATCTGGTTCGGAGTGATACTGCTGCGCGCCAGATACCTGGAAATCCTTTTGGAAAGGGGACGGTTTATATACCGGGAGACCGGGCCGTCGGCCGCCTTGCTTTTTTGCTGCTGATTCAGAAGAAGATTTTCCGCTTTATCCAAGGCCCCGGGGTCATCCACGTCTATCCAGAATTGACCTTCAGCAAGGAAGGCGTTTACCCTGCCCTTAGCCGCGAGACATCTCACGCCGCCGGACAGGGAGCTGTCATTATAATTCGAGATACTTTCACGAATCCCCTCAAAAATGGCCGGTGAACTGAGGAAGATACCGGTGTCAAACGCACTGTATGGCTCGATATCCTTGCCGATGTTCACGATTTTCCCGTTCTGAAGCTCTACCCTGGTCGCGTCGTCGGGATTGGTGAAACAGTTATTCATGCCCGGGTCAACAGCCAGGGTGACTTCCCCGTTTTTCAGGGGTTGCTGTTTAAGTTTTCTTAAAATGCCGGGATCGAAAAGGTGGTCCGCCATTAAAAGAACAAACTTGTCCCTCAGGTGTTCCTCGGCCTTGAGCACCGAAAGCCCGTTGCCTTCTTCCCAGGCTTCATTTGTAAGGTGGGTCAGGTTCTTAAGCGGAGCCCCGGCAGCCAGTTTGTCCAGGAAAAGACGGACTTTTTGACCCTCAAAACCGGTGACGACATAAAAATCATCAAACCCGGCATCAAGAGCCGAACGGATGACTCGTTCGATAAGAGGAACCCCCAGAACAGGAACAAGAGGTTTAGGATGATACTTTCGCCGAAGCCTGCTTCCCTTCCCAGCGGCGATGATCAGAACCTTCATCTACTTTCTCCATGCGGGTCCCGTTAATAAAGGCTTCCGTCATTCTAAAGGCTTCGTCATCAGTATACTGCCGCGGCGGATGCTTCATGAAATAAGCGGCGGGCGGATATAAAACGCCTCCTTCTCCCCGGTCCAAGGCAAGCTTGCAGCAGCGGATGGCGTCTATAGCCACGCCCGCGGAATTCGGGGAATCTTCAACGGAAAGCCTGAGTTCCAGGTTCATGGGCACGTCTCCAAACATCTTGCCTTCCATTCGAATAAAGCAGACCTTGTTATCCTTCTGCCAGGGGACATAGTCACTGGGTCCGACATGGATATTCTCATCATCCAGCCGTTCGGCCGTCACAGACTGCACGGCTTCTGTTTTGGATTCTTTCTTGGAGAGCAAGCGGCTGCGGTTGAGCATGTTAAGGAAATCGGTATTGCCGCCGGTATTGAGCTGATAC
>CAZVRN010000356.1:0-3255 GCA_964629485.1 uncultured Thermodesulfobacteriota bacterium
AAAAGTGGCGAAAACTGGGTTTGGGTTTTGAGGCCCTTGAGGAAAAAGCGGAAATCGTTCCTGCTTCGGAAGACAAGCACAGGCTTTTTCAGGAGTTTCGAAAACTAAAAGAGAGCGCCGGCCTCTACGGTATACAAAAAAAGAGGATACAGTATGGAAGCACAAATAATTCCATGAATGCCTTTACCGCTACCGTTGACATACCCTCTGACATACCCCAGGGTTCATATAAACTACAGGTTTTCATTATAAAAAATGGCACAATCATAAGCAGTACCGAGGAAGAAATCAAGGCTGAGGAAGTCGGCCTTCCGGCAACCCTTTCCTTTCTGGCCTTCAAGCATTCAACCCTATATGGTGTATTATCGGTAGTAGTTGCTATTCTCGCTGGTTTGGTGACCGGAATGATTTTTAAAGGTGCGAAGGAAGGGCATTGAGGCAAAATTTTACCAAAATCGGGCTTTGCAGTCTCGTACGCATAATATGATAAACCGATTAATAAATTGGGCCGAGGAAGTACTTGGAGGTAAAAGAAAAACACGGAAGAGACTTCCTTTTGCGGCCTTGTTCACAAGATTTCAGCAGATCCTGGAATTGAATAACCGGGTATTGGAACTGATGGCAGAAATGGGGGATAAGTTGGGAGGTGATTATATATTCGACCGCCAATACATCCAATCAACCTGCCAGACCATGTCCGATTTGGTATATAAGCTTATTTACAACCTGAACACCCTTGCACCCAAAAAATATATGGAGCTGAATGATGCGTTCAACAAGATAAACAGTGAGATAGAGGAGGAACTTGCTGGTAGGCTGGTTATTCCTCAAACTGACTACATTATGCCTTATGAGATAATTACCCGTGATTTTACAGATGTGGTCGGGGGGAAAAATTCCAATATTGCTGAATTAAAAAATCAACTGGGGCTGGAAACTCCCGAGGGTTTCGCTATTACCACACGGTCTTACCAGTCCTTCCTAGAATATAATAATCTTGCCGAAAAGATTGAAGAGGCAATAAAAGCGTGGTCAGATGGAAAAGCTTCAGTGGAAGAAACGTCGACCCATATTCAATCTCTTATCATGTCCGGAATCATTCCGCCCAAGGTCGGGAAGGCTATTAAAGATGCTCTCATCCACCTTCAAGAGCTCGCTGGAAGCAGGAACCTCTATTTAGCCGTTCGTAGCAGTGCCTGGGGCGAGGACAGCAAACATACTTTTGCCGGTCAGTACTTGACTCTACTCAACGAACCGCAGGAAAACGTGCTGGACTGCTTCAAGAGAATTCTTGCGAGTACTTATTCTGCACCGGCCATGGAGTACAGACGCGACAAAGGCTTTCTGGAGAGTGAGGTCGCTATGGCAGTTGCCTGCCAGACCATGATAAACGCTTCAAAGAGCGGAGTCCTATATACCCTGGATCCAGTTGATCCGGACCGTGATGTATTGCTGATTTCTGCAAACTGGGGACTTGGCGCACCTGTGGTTTCAGGCAAAGTGAAGGCTGATCGGTACACAGTTTCTAGAAAACCACCCCATGAAATAACAGCTCTCGATATCGTTCGGAAAACAGAAAGTCTGGTGCCAAAAAAAGAAGGAGGCTGTGAGGTTCAGCCGGTCCGACAAGATCTGCAGACCAGCATCTGTCTTACAGATGGGGAAGTCAAGCAAATAGTAGAGGCTGGTTTTTTGATCGAAAGATATTTCAATAAACCCCAGGATATTGAATGGGCTTTTGATCAAAACGGAAAGCTTATTATTCTGCAGGCAAGATCGCTCAATATCAGAAGCCGCGTGGCTCAGATGTCAAGAGACATGTCCGCCATAGTGGGAAAATATCCGGTAGTCTTTGCAAACAAGGGCGTTATCGCTCAAAATGGAATCGGCTCCGGTAAAGTTTTCTTGGTCAAGGATGACAAAGACCTGGATAATTTTCCACATGGCGCCATACTTGTTGCCCGGCGAACTTCGCCCAGGTTTGCCAGGGTTGTCAGAAAAGCAAATGGAATTATAACGGATATAGGAACGCCCATGGGGCACATGGCCACCATTGCCAGGGAGTTTAGAGTCCCCACTGTTGTGGGTACAGAAATAGCAACAGAACGGCTTAAAGAGGGGCAGCTAATCACCCTTGACGCAGAAGCCAATGTTGTGTACTCAGGGATGGTGAAAGAACTTCTTTATCAGAAATTCACAGAAGAAGCCTTTGAAGAAACCTATGAATACCGGTTACTCCGGCGGGTTCTCAATAAAATCTCTCCTTTAAACTTGCTCGATCCTCTTGACAAAAATTTCACCCCTTCGGCCTGCAAAACTTTTCATGACATTACCCGGTTTATTCACGAAAAGGCAGTGGAGGAGCTGATTGACCTCAATTATCATCAGCATGATCCAGAAGCGCCCGGAAGGAAGCTGGAATCTGATGTGCCGTTGGATTTAATCATCATCGACATAGGAGGGGGATTCACTGAAAAAGTAAACTCGAAGAGCGTCAAGGCAAACCAAATTCTCTCCATACCAATGAGAGCATTTTTGTCAGGATTGAATACACCGGGATTCTGGAGCTCTGAACCCATGTCAATAGATTTCAGCAGCTTTATGTCCAGTCTTACTAAAACGTTTTCTTCAAATCTAGCCAGCCCAAAATTTATTGGACAAAACCTTGCTGTCATTTCAAAGACATATGTAAATATAAGCCTGCGCCTTGGTTATCATTTCAATATGATTGACGCATATATCAGTGACAATATTAATGACAATTATATCTACTTTCGTTTCCTGGGTGGGGTAACATCCCAAATAAGAAGGGCTCGAAGGGTTAAATTCATTGCCGAGGTACTGAAAAAAGAGGATTTTCGTGTCGATTTGCGCGGCGATCTTGTGGTGGCTCGTATCAAGAAATTAGTCCCGGAAGCCATGAAGGCAAAAATTTATGTTGTTGGGCAGCTAGTTGCATTCACCCGCCAGCTTGATATACAGATGAATAGCGATCCACAAATCGAACACTTTGTAGAGAAATTTGAACGACTGGCCAAACTAAATGGTACTCTTAATAGATTGGGGGGAGGCACAATATGAACAATGGCCAAAGAACGAGTATTCTGATTCTTGATGACGAAGCGATTGTTCTCAAGAGATTGAAACCAGCACTCGAAAAAGCTGGTTATGAAGTGGAAATTTTCACTCGAAGTGCAGATGCATTAAGTCGGGTTAATGAGAAACGTTTTGATATTGTTATCACTGATTTAAAGA
>CAZVRN010000357.1:0-3252 GCA_964629485.1 uncultured Thermodesulfobacteriota bacterium
CGGTGTTGAAAAACCGGGTGTCATCCCGGTCAAAATTCTCTGACATGACCCGTTTTTTCAGGACATCTTCGCTATAGTCCTCAGCCCTGGCCCCCAGTACCCAGCCCCACTCGCCCATGGTCGGAATCTGGTTGTGGTACGGAAGGACGCTGAATCCCGCGGCCTTGATCGTTTTGATGATACATAAGAAAGCTTTCTGCACAAAATACGGGCTGGCCGCCTGCGCTGTCATCATACCGCCGGTCTTGATATGCCTTAAGACGAGGTGGTAAAAGGTCAGGGAGTAAACATGCATGAGGTCCATGGTGTCCGGGTCGGGGAGGTCAATGAAAATGAGGTCATACAGGTTTGGATCCTCTCTTAAAAAGGCTGCCGCGTCCTGATTGATGATCTTGACTCGGCGGTCATTCATGGACCCCTGGTTTACTTCAAGGAGCACCGGATGGGTGCGGGCCAGGTTGGTCATGTCCGGGTCCAAATCCACCAGGGTAACCGATGAAACATCCGGATATTTCAAGACCTCCCTGAGGGCCAGCCCGTCGCCTCCACCCAGAATCAGGACCTTTTCTCTGCCGGCGGCCAGCATCATGGCCGGATGCACCAGGGGCTCGTGGTATTTTTCTTCATCAAAGGTGCTGAACTGCTCCTGGCCGTTGATGAAAAGCCAGTAATAATTTTTCCATTGGGTAATGACGATTTTTTGGTAAGCGGTTTGTTTGGCGAAGATGACCTTGTCGCGATACTGCCGCTGTTCCCCGTAGAGAATGATCGGGTTGGCGAAAATACCAAGCAGAACCAGGGTGGCGGTGGAGAGGACAAAGGCGGCTGCCAGTATTTTTTTCAGGTCAACCAGCCTGAGAAAACTCCAGAAAAGCAGGGCCGCAACCGAAAAATTGATCGCCCCAAGGGCGATAGGCGTGTAAGTGAGACCAAGGTGAGGCAGGGCGAAGAAGGCGAAAAAAAGTCCTCCCAGCAGCGCGCCGTAATAGTCTTTTTCCATGACCGCGGCGATATTGGACCTGAGTTCTTCGTAGACCTGATTCAGGCGGGTCACCAGCGGAATTTCCAGGCCGATGAGCAGGCCGATGACAATGGCCATGGCGTAGATCGTTAACCTGGCATAGGCGGTATAAGCCACCAGGCCGTAGGCCAGGGCAGCCGAAGAGGCACACAGCAGAGACAGACAAAACTCGATGATGATGAAGGCGTCCAGGAGCCTGGTTCGAAAGACGGAGCTGAGGCGGCTGCCCAGCCCCATGGCAAAGAACATCAGGGACATGACCACTGTCCACTGCAGGATGGCGTTGCCCAGGATATAGGTGGCCAGGGTGGAAAGAACGAATTCGGCCACGATACCGGCGCAGCCGGTGGCAAAGACGGATACCTTGAGAACGGCGCTTACACCGCGGGGACTAGACACACCAGTAAACGATGAAGGCGGCCGCTAAATAGGAAAAGGCCTCAATATAGGCAGCGCCCACATTGGGTTTTTCCTGGGCGGCTATTTCGTCGGAGAGCTTGACCGAGGGAAGCAGGATCCGGTCGGTCAATGTCCGGATAATGGGCAGCAGGATCAGCCCGACCAGGGCAAAGGCCAGGTAGTTTATTATATTTTCGGACCAGGAGATAAAGTCACCTTCGCCGGCCAGCCCGATCACGATCCCGATGGCCGCCAGGGCCCCGGCAAAGCTCACACCGGCCGCCACGTTGTCTTGTTCGATTTGCACGTGGATATCATAAGAGGTGATAAGGTTGTAAATAAGCCCGGCCAAAACCAGGATGGCCTGCCCGATGAGCCAGAAAACCAGGACGGTCCATATGGAGCCGCCTTCCCCGGCTATGGAGCCATAGATGATAAAACCCGAGGCTACGCTCACACCTGCCGAGACGACCCCGGTTCCCAGGTTCTGATCCCGGATCAGTTCCTCGCTGACGCGAAAGCGGTACAAAATAAGCTTGTCGCAAATAAACCAGGAGACATTTAAAAGAATTATACCCAGGACCCCGTAAACGCACAGGTCGATCAGGTCATTGACAATGCCCGCGCTGGGCCCGACTATGGCCCCCCCGATAACCAGAACCAGTCCAAAGTAATAACCGGCTATAGCCAGGGCCAGGGCGGCGTTATCCTTTTGGACCAGCTCATAGCCAAGTTTGTATTCGCGGTGAAGCAGGTCGTTGACCAGCTTACCGATATAAAACAGCACGTAAAAGCCGATAATCAAAATACCCGCGGTGATAAGGCTGTCCAGGTTCATGGCCTATTTCCCTCCACTAAAACTTCGACTGCGGTAACTGGATCTGGTACGGCCCACACGCTGGTTGACTCGCTTCGAGAATGAGGCTTTCCTGGCTCGCGCTTTGGCTGCCTGCCGCGCGTAGAAGTTGGGCTTCTGGCTCCGGGTAATGGTCCCTCTTGTTCCGAACTCGTTATTCCGGCCGTAATAGGGGCGGTTCTGGCTTCGATACTGCTGGTAGGTCGTGTAATCGTTGCGGTAGATCCGGTGCCCGCCCAAGAGCGTTGAAAGAAAGGCGTACTGCCCGTAGAAGGCCCAGAAGGAGTTGCCGCTGGAGTCGCGCTGCCAGCTTCCGTATCGTTTGTCGCCTACGTAATGATACCCGGGCGGCGCAACAGAGGCATCAAACTGTCCTTCTTTTTTTACGGCCAGGGTCATGCCCAGGAAGTTCGCGTACCGCCGGTAGTAATCCCGAGGCACCTGCATCCAGCCGGTAATATAGGACCTTTCGTCCTGCACGATGCGGTATTTATGATAGTATGATTTGAAAAAGGTGCCTCTCTCGTCCATGTCTGCCAGGATGACCGAATAGGTGGGGACGTCCTTAAACTCGGCTTTGATGGTATCGAGAGGAAGCCGTTTTCCGGCGCATCCAAAGAGAAACAAGGCTGCCAGGACAATGGCCAAAGCGCAAAATACTAAACGATTCATGAAGTTACTTCCTTATGGTCGATCCGGGTTAAAGAAATCGTCTCAGGGTTGGATAATTTTAGCATGTTTCATATATTTTAGCAGTGTTTAATGCTTTCATGCGCGGGCTTACGCCCGTGGTCTCCAGCCTTTTTTACTGATAAAAGAACGAAAAACCGAGATCTCCGTGTCAGGCTCATACAATTCAGACTATACTTAAGTATTTCAGATTAAAAAAAACTTGTCAACTTGAAAGAAAAACCCAAAATTCGCGATTGGTTTTATGTGAGTTTGTGGTTTGCGTTTTTTAGTGGCGAAAAATCTC
>CAZVRN010000358.1:0-3249 GCA_964629485.1 uncultured Thermodesulfobacteriota bacterium
GTCCCGCCAGGTGACCGTGGCTGACGGAAAAAGCCGGAAAGGCTCGCCAGGCACCGCTTCAACCAGGCCCTTGTAACTGAGGAACCGGGCGTAGGAAGAAAGCATCAGCTTCTGATCAAGATAATCTTTCAGCCGCCGGTTCTTTTGTTCCTTGTTGATCCCATCGGCAACCTTAAACAGCATCGCGTCCGCGCCGTCGGCGTAATTCGCCAGCAGCAGGGTATCCCCGGGAGCTGAATCCTCGAGGGCGTTCACGAGCATGAGCAGGGCATGAGCGGCGCCGCAATGCCCAACGCTGGACAGGAGTGGGTCCTGGACCTGGGTTTGTGCGTCAAAACCAAGTCTCTGCGTCAATCTACTGAAGGTCCGGGCGTCCGGGGCGGGCAGAATGGCCTTGGTGATATCCTTTGGCTCAAGGCCGTACTTTTTCAGCAACCCGGTCACGACTTCCACCATGTGATTGGTGTAGCCTTCACCGAGGATAAAGCGCCCTTCCCAGGTCCTGACATAAGTATCTTCAGGATTTCTCCAGACGTCATACATCTCGTTGCAGATAGAGTAGCCGCCTTCAAAAGTAGCCAAGACATCATCCTGGCCGACCACCAGCGCCGCCGCACCATCGCCAAAGGCCTGTTCCTGGTCTGATCTTGGATATCCGATCCGGCAGTCGGCCGCAGCCACCAGGACCTTTTTCATGGAACCGCCCTTGACCGCATCGAGGGCCGCCTTGAGGGCCCCGGTGCCCGCCCTGAGCGAGTGGCTGAAATCAGAGGTGTTTATTTCCCGTTTCAAATCCAGGGCCGCGGCCACCAGGGCCGCGCTGAGCTTTTCCTGGTACACGGGGCTGGTGGTGGCGAAATAAAGCCCGTCTATCTCATCTCTGGCCGAACCTTTCAGGCAGTTGGCCGAAGCCTCAACAGCCATGGTCGCGCTGTCCTCATCATTGTTGGCCACGCTTCTTTCGCCGCCGACAGACCGCCGCCCCCATATCTCGGCCACGATCTTTCGGTCCATTCTATAAATGGGGATATAGCCCCCACATAAACTGATACCAACATTATTCATAGGATTTCCTCCTTAAATCATCATCTCAGAAAAACAACAAAAGCATTCCATGGCGCTCTTTCTGACAATCCCGCAAATGATACCGAAAGAGTATAAATTTTATTTTCCCCTGAACTTCGGTTTTCTTTTTTCCAGGAAAGCCCTCCGTCCTTCATCAAAATCCTGACTGCAGAAGGCCACCGCCTGCATGGTGGACTCCATTTCGAGCAGGGTTTCCAGATCACCGGGGAACCGGTTCAAGGCGGATTTGATCATGGCGTAAGCCTGGCTCGGGCCGTTGGCCAGTCGCCCGGCCAGGGCCAGGGTTTCCTGTTCGAGTTTTTCGGGAGGCACGACGCGGTTTATCAAGCCTATGCGCTCAGCTTCCGCGGCCTCAACGGGCCGGCCTAAGAACATCAACTCCTTCGCCTGGGTCAAGCCGACCCGCAGAGGCAGAAAGTAGAACAGCCCCCAGTCGGGAATCAGCCCTATATTGACATACGGCAGAATAATTTTTGCATTTTCCGCGGCTATCAAAATATCGCAGGCCAGGGCCACACTGGCGCCCGCGCCCGCGGCAGCACCGTGAATGGCCGCAATAACCGGTTTTTCCAACCCGGTCACGGCCCTGATAAGCCTTTGCCCGGTTTTTAAACGCTCCCTTCCGGCCACCGCGGTTACGCCCTCCATGGTCCGTATATCTCCCCCGGCGCAAAAATTTTTTCCGGCTCCAAACAGAGCCACCACCTTTATTGATTCATCATCGCCGACTTGCTTGAAAAGCTCCAGCAACTCCTGCCTGAGCTCAAGATTAAGCGCGTTTCCCGCGCCGGGGTTATTGAGAGTTACCCTGGCGACCTGATTTTCTTTTTCAATTAAAAGCTGCTTAAAATTCATTTAAAACCTCTTTGTTTGTCCAAACTCGCGGGCCTGTGGCTCAAATTTCGTGGGCAGGAGCCGTTAAGAACAGTTTGGTGCAATTTTATCCAGGGATCAAAAAAATAAAAAACGCGGGGCCGCCGCAGGTCTTTTTTCTCCTACTTCTTCCGGTTGCCGTTTTCGTCGTATTCGTACCAGCCTTTTCCTGTCTTCCGGCCGAAATGGCCGGCCAAAACCTTGCGCCTCAGGATAGCCGGGGGATAAAAGCGGGGATCTTTTTCTTCCTCATAAGCGCTCGTATAGGCCATGAGCTGAACCTCCAGGCCAACCAGGTCGGCTGTCTCAAAAGGCCCCATTTTACGTCCGAATGCCAGGCGCATGCCTTTATCAATGTCCTCCGGGGTGGCCACGCCCTGCTCCACCAGGCGGTACGCTTCCATATTGGACAGCATGTTGATGCGGTTTAAAATAAGGTAATTCCCCACGAAAGTTGCACTAAATTTGTTCTTTGACAACATACTGATCCAAATAGGTTCTTAATTGTTTAACCAAGTTTTCATGGCGGTGATTGAATCGCCATTCTATCTCTTTCAAATAGAGATGAAAATGTTTTTTAGGAACACCCCGATAATGATATAGCCAATGTTTAGCATAAGACCAAAATCCTTCAATACCATTAAGGTGGTTGCGCCCTTTAGGTTTACCCTTTTCTTTACGGATGACCACGTGATCACCACGGATATCCAGGAAGGTGTATGCATGCCAGTTATCCGTGTAGTAAAGGCTTCCTGATTTGGTATATTTTGTCATGAGAGGGGCGAGTTCTCTTCTTCCTCTACTGGTGATCGGAAAGGTTAGTACCTTACCGTTTCTTTGATAGATGCCAAAGACCATGTGTTTGCCAGCAGCCCCCCAGCCACGTTTTCCAGGAACTTTGCCACCGAACATGGTTTCATCCATTTCGATCTGGCCGGATAGGGCAGCAAGCTCCTTGAGTTCTTGTTCATAAATCGCTTCTCTTAAAATACGAAACCACCGTTGAACCGTCTTTTGATTCAATGGTACTTGAAACCTCAAACGGTATGCTGGGACACCTAAACAAAAAAATTCTAAAAGTCTTCCTTTCCAATAAGGAGCTATTCTGGTGGACTGCCATAGGGTTCTATTAAATTTACGCGTCAAACCACACTGGCTGCATCGCTTTTGACCAGTGGATAATGACCAAAATTTCTTGCTGCCGCAGCGAGGACAATTTAACATAGCTGATTCTAATATGATATCAGCTAATTATCAAAGAACTAAGTGCAATTTTGATGGTGTATTACC
>CAZVRN010000359.1:0-3219 GCA_964629485.1 uncultured Thermodesulfobacteriota bacterium
AGGTCCCGTCCTCGAAGCGGACGACCATCAGGCCCCAGTCCTCGCCGTCGACGTAGCCGCTGCGGACCTTTTTCGGGTTCTCGTAGTCGGGGTCGCGGTAGTCGTCTTCGTAGGTGAGGTATCCGCAGCGCCCCGACACCGCGGCGCACAGACGGCGTATCTGATCCTCGATCTGCTTGCTCTCGGCGTCGAGACCGCTTTCCTGCTCGATAAGCTCTTCGAGCGCGCCGACGGCCCCCTCCTTCACGCATGTGGCCATCGCGTCCAGCATGTGAATCTTCTGTTGAACCATCGATATCTCGGTGTCTACAAGTTCCAGTAGCTCGTTATGTTTGCTCATTGATCGCCTCTCCGAGCCGCGCGCCCAGTTGCTCGCGGATGTAGCCGGCCAGCGGATCGTTATGCTGCCCTGCCAGAGCTTTCGGCAGCTCAAGGGTCATCAGGTCTCGGACGCCCTCGCTGATCGGAGTGTCCTCCTCCTCGTCATACTCTACGGTCTTCTGCATCTCCTTCAGGACCAGGCCGTAGAAGAGGCTGGCGAAGTCCTTCGCCGCCCGATCGAGCTGCTCCTGCGTGAACTGCTCGTCCGGTTTCATGGGCAGCCGGCGCGCCAGTTCGTCGATCTGACCTGCGCCGGCCAGGTCCTTCAGCAGCTCAAGTTTAGAACCTCCGGCCGTTTTCCAGGCGGACACCTGATCCAATATTTCCATAAAACCGGCTTCAGCGTCGCCCAGATAAAAAAAGTCAAAAAAGTCCGCCAGGGGTTCCGGTGAAAAAGCGCACGGGCCTCCGCCAACGACCAAGGGCGCCTCCGGTCCTCTTTCCCGGGCCAACAGAGGCAGACCGGCCAGGTCCAGCATGTTCAGAATGTTGGTGTAGGTGAGTTCATACTGTAAAGAAAAGCCGATCAAATCGAAATCAGCCAGGGGGCGTCCTGATTCCAGGCTGGTTAAAGGGCGGTTCTCCCGCCGCAGCGCCTCCTCCCTGTCAACCCAGGGCGCCATAACCCGTTCAGCCCAGAATTCGGGCCGTTCATTGACCATCCCGTAAAGGATCTTAAGACCGAGGTGACTCATCCCGATCTCATAAACCTCGGGAAAAGCCAGGGCCACCCTGAGAACTACCTCAGACTCATCCTTTATCACGGCGTTGACTTCGCCGCCAATGTAGCGCCCGGGTTTTAAAAACTTGTCCAGCTTTTCCATCATACTGAATAAATAACCTTTTCAGGAATATCCCACCTGCCGATCATGGATATCCACTGCTTGAAACAGTCTGATAAATGCTATATTCCATGTACGGGAAGAGAGGCGACAACAGGCGCGGTTTTATTCTTTATGAACAGGTTGCGCCTTATTATCCTGACAGCCTTCTCCGGCCTCCGGCGGCCGAGTAAGATTAAAGGTTTCAGACGAGCTGCTTTGAAACCTCAGACGGCTGCCCGGCTCAATAGGAAAAAGCTAACCGTAGCGCTCTAAATCACGGCTGAGAAACCTGCGGGTATAATCATCGCCTGTCGCGAAAAGCTCATGCCATGGCCCGTCAGAATGAACGCGACCGTTTTTAAGCAGAACAAAACGCTCCGAAAACTGCCGAGCCATATGCACGCTGGTTGTAGCCACAATAATGGTCATATGGTGTTCGGCCACCAGGGTTTTTATGATCTTGATAATACGGGCGGAAGTCACCGGGTCCAGTCCGGCGGCCGGTTCGTCAAACAAGGCCAACCGGGGAGAGGTTGCAAGAGCGCGGGCCACGGCCACCCTTTTCTGCATACCGCCTGAAAGTTCATAGGGATATTTTTCACTGGCGGCCCATAAATTTACCCCCCTGAGCAGCCGCTCAATAATATCTTCCTTCTCTTTTTTGGTCAGATGTACTTGCTCGTCCAGCACAAATTTTATATTATCCCGAACAGTCATTGAATCAAACAGAGCGCCGGATTGAAACTGCATCTCAATATTCTTAAGCAGGTTCCTTTTTTGAAATTCATTCATGCGGGTGATATCATGTCCCAGGACCATGACCTGCCCGCTGTCAGGAGGCACCAGCCCCACGATAATCTTGAAAAGAGTCGTTTTCCCGGTCGTTGATTCACCCACCAAGCTGACGTATTCCCCTTCTTTTACGGTCAAAGAAATTCCGTCGAGAACACCCTGACCATTGTAGGATTTGACCACATTTTTCAAAACCAGTATTTCCTCAGCCATTTCATCCCATTACAGAAAGCATTAAGGGCCGTCTTAAAATTCGATTGTATCAGGCCTGATCGCTCCGCCGGGCGACACAAAAACCGAGCCGCGGGCCAGGTAAGTTACGGGCTCGTTCAGGTTCAAGACCATACCTTTGAACTGAAAAGAAATCTTGGTTCCTCCTTCTTCGACCGGCTCACAGCAGACAACCTCGAAGGACTCTTCCATGACCTTGAAATAAAGCGCCGGATTTTCCTCGTCGGCCGGTCGATTCAACCTGGCCGCGAGCTGAGCGGCTAGTTTGGCCGAATCGATTTTCTCCATATTTCCTCCCTTCCAAAATTAAGACATTTAAAGTCAATTGTTGAAAAAATTAATAATTCAAAGATCATAATAATCCTTTTCGTCTTTCTGAGCAAGTCCTCAATAGTCAGAGTGTCAGTAGCACATGATATGACCGAATTATGTAGCACATGAATTGACCGATCATGGATGATCTTTTCAGGAGGATGATCCATGAAACGAGCGGAGGTGTTACAAAAGGTGAGGATGATGCGCTTTGAGGACATTTATGGTCGCCATCAAACGAAGACTTTGAGTTGCGAAGATGCGGCGGAGTTATTGGGGACATCGGTAAGCACATTTTACCGCATGCGCCAGCGCTACGAAGAAGAGGGTCTGGCGCAACACAAACCCCTATAAAATAATTTTTTGTCGCGGGGCGGCCTGGATTGTCTTATACCGGCTTCGTGTCATGATGCAGAGAAGGTATCGAGGCAGAGCCCTGGAACGAGGGGATAAATCCTCTTGTGCTGGCGGAAACAAGCTTTTTGTCGTGAGGCTTTAATGGTGCCCCCGGCGTGACTCGAACACGCGACACCGGGATTAGGAATCCCGAGCTCTATCCACCTGAGCTACGGGGGCCCAAGTTCATCTTATAACAGAAAGAGGCGTGAAATTCAATCATGGGGAGCAGAGGTTATCTAATCGCGAACGTCAAGCTCTCCATGAAAAAATTGGACCCTGT
>CAZVRN010000360.1:0-3212 GCA_964629485.1 uncultured Thermodesulfobacteriota bacterium
TTATTGAAGATTGAAGGCGCGGGCGGGGCGAATTTTACCCGAGAATAAGCTTTGACACCGTTCAAAAGCCGATGGCATTCCTGAATGTAAAGGAAGATGATCATGGAAATATCTGAAATTCTAGCTGGTGTAGCTCTTTTTTCAGGTTTGACCGGGGAAGAGTATCGGAATCTGGCCGCCATTGTGGTTGACCAAGCTTTCAACCGGGGTGAGATTATTTTTTCGGAAGGTGACGAAGGAAACGGTTTTTATCTGGTCGTGGAGGGCCGCATTAAAATTTACAAACTTTCCCCGGAAGGCAAGGAACAGATATTGCACCTCTGGGGCCCGGGTGAGCCTTTTGGTGAAGCGGCCCTGTTTGCCGGATGGAATTTCCCGGCTCATGCAGAGGCATATGAAAAAAGCCGGGTCTTCTTTTTCCCGCGGGCCGCGTTTGCGAATCTCATCAAAGCGAACCCGTCTCTGGCTTTGAACATGCTGGCCACGCTTTCGATACGTCTGCATCGGTTCGCCAGCTTGATCGAGGATTTATCTCTCAAGGAAGTACCAGGCAGGCTGGCGGCCTACCTGCTCGACCTGAGCCGCCGGCAGGATGACTCGGATAACGTGACGCTGGACCTGGCCAAGGGTCAACTGGCCAGCCTCCTGGGAACCATACCCGAAACCATGTCCCGCATGCTGGCCATGATGGTTAAACAGGGCCTTCTCCGCACGGATGGCCCCCGGATCGAGATCCTGGATCGGGAAAACCTTGAGGCGCTGGCTTTGGCTCAAAAGCGTCTTTCTGACTTCAGGCCGGCTTGATCTTTATTCTTCCTCAATTTCGACCAGTGCTTTGACCAGCTTTTTTTTCATGTCGATTTTACCCAGCCTCTGGTACATGATCTTTTGAGACTGGGGTGAACCGGCCCCGTGCATGGATTCCACCAGGGCTGTGCCGCCTGCCATATTTTCGATGAGCCTAAGAATTTTTAATCTGTTTTGGGTTGAAACGCCTTCTATGCCAGAGAGGTATTTTTTCACGTAGTGGCCTGTTTTCGGATTATTGAGGTCCGCCTCAAAGGGCATGGTGGCCACGATACCCCCGGCCACGTCATGGGCCAGGCGGGCGATTTCATATATATGCCGGGTAACGTTTTGCTTACAGCAGTTAGCCAGGAGCGGGTCCGGGTAAAAAGCCCCGCTCGGGGTCGAAAATCCCATGGCAGAGCAGGCGATGGAGCAGGAATAAATGGTCTCTGTCAGGTGCATCATCTCGGCTATCTTATCCCTGATATGGGAGGCCCGGCTTGTGCCCTGGTATTCGGCGGCCAGGGCCGTGGCCCCGATCATCACGTCGGAGACGCCGCCTTTACAGCCGCCGTAATTCTGGCGGTGCATGGTTGCGAAACGCTCAACCAGCAACCCTGAAAAATCGATCTCGCCGCACATGAAAACACGCTCCCAGGGAACAAAAACATCTTCGAACACGATCAAGGTCTCGCCGCCGACCAGACCGAACATGGCGTTGCCTATGTCCAGGCCGGATTCGAATTTTCTTTCCTCGTTGGTTTGCCGCCCGAAAATTTGAGTGATACCGGGAGCGTTGAGAGGCACGGCGCAGGTCACGGCGAAATCCTCGTCTCCCGAGCGCATGGTCTGTGTCGGCATGATCAGTATTTCATGGCTGTTGGCCGCGCCGGTTTGATGGGCTTTAGCCCCACGGA
The DNA here is from genome assembly GCA_964629485.1 of uncultured Thermodesulfobacteriota bacterium. GTDB lineage: Bacteria > Desulfobacterota > Desulfarculia > Adiutricales > JAFDHD01 > JAFDHD01. The sequence goes on from CAZVRN010000360.1 coordinate 1,707, forward strand.
TGATAATGCCATCCTTCTTTTTTTCAGCAACGTGAAGAAAGACATCCGGGTCCGGCTGCTGACTGGGCGGCTTGGAGCGATCTCCCTTGGGATCGGTCATCCCGCCGACGATCATGATGTTTTCCGTCTGGACCATCTTGAGGTATTCCAAAAAGCGGTCATGGTAATTAGTGCCATGTTTTTGATCCATGTCATAGGTGGTCATGTAAGTGGCGTTTAAGGCGTCAAAACCGACGCAGCGCTGGAAACAACTGCCGGTCTGGTGGGCGATGAGCCTGAGCATCTGGACCTTTTTTATCAGGTCGTCCACCGATTGATGAATATGGGTAAAGCGGTTGATTTTGTTTCCCGTCAAATGGCTCGTGGCCGTCATGAGGTCTTCATATTCAGGTTTAAGGGCCAGTTCGTAAGTTTGGGCGGCGGAATTAATGTGCGGGGTGAAGCCCGGGTGGGTGGTGACATCCTCAACCCGCTTGCCGTTGTAATATATAATTTTGCCTGGTTCTTTCAAACTCTTGATATAATCCTCTTTTGTCTTGATCATAGTTTTTTCACCTTAAAAGAATTTTTACAGCCTCCTCGGGGCTGAGAGCATTATTAATAATCGAAAGAACCTTGCCTTTAAATCCGGGGTTCAGATATTTTTCCGCGCAGGCCCTTTCACAGCCGTTGATCAAAAGAATTGCCTCAAAATGGGGCGCTTCCAGGGTGACCCATTCAATCAGGCCGTTGGCTTTAGCCTTAATTTTTTCATAGTATTCTACCCGATCATAAGCCGGGTCACAACCCCCGCAGTATTTGAGGGCCACTCTTTTCATGGTTGTTTTTTCTGATTCATCGGGATAAAAATAGACCGACAGCTAACAGAACAGGGGTTAACACATTTATCATGACATTCATGGCCAGGTAGGGTATCAGCTTCGGTATATTTTCTCTATATTTGGACGCACCTATGACAGCGGGTACAGCGAGGGTGATGGTGGCCAAAGCCAGAAAGCCTGTTAGGGGAATGATCTTGCTAAAATAGCCCAGGATGATCAATAGATAAGCACTGGCCAGGAAGAGTCCGTAAACCTGGGTCCCGGTTTTGGTTCCTTTGACAATGAGAAGGTGTCTGCGTCCAACGCTATTGTCAGCTTCAATATCTGGAAATTGGTTCAGGAGCAGCAGGTCGCTCACCAGAAAAAATGGAACGAGGGAGGCCAAAAATGATGTCCAGGAATAGGATCCGGCAAGGGCGAAGTGAGTCCCCATGACCATCAGGGGACCAAAGCCCAGACCCGGGGCGACCAGGCAGAGAAAAGGATTTCTGGTGAGCCACCTGGTATAGGTCGTTACCACGATAACACCGGGCACTCCCAGGGGTAAAATCCATAACCCTCTGAGATATAAGAAATAAAGTCCGATCAGGATTACAACGGCCAAGGCGACCAGGCCCGTAAATAATGCCAAAAAGTTTTTTTCCGGATTCGCGGGAAGAGTTCCGCTTCCGCCGCTGAAAGGCGT
>CAZVRN010000361.1:0-3207 GCA_964629485.1 uncultured Thermodesulfobacteriota bacterium
CTAAAAGCATGACGGTTGACGATGAGTTCACCTACAAGATTCATGAAAGTGTCCAGAAGAGCCTGACTGACCCGCATTGTTTTCGGTGAAACAGTCTGTTGTCCGGCAGTGGGTTTCGGTGCCGGTGCTTCCGACGTCGGCGCCGGTGTTTTGCAGTTGGAAGCAGGAGAAGAAGGTATTTCGTTTTTTTCGGTGTTTTCGATATCGGCAAGAGCCTTCTCGATGTCCTTGACGGTATCGGCGACAAGATCGAAAATGACCGGTCCAATCTCCAGTTCTTTATTTTGCACGGAATCAAGCATTGACTCTAAATTGGCGGATAAAGTTTCCACCTGTTCAAACCCCATGTAACGAGCGCTGCTTTTGAGGGAATGTACGGCCCGAAACATTATGGCGACCAAGGCGTCCTTGTCTTTTCCATCGTTGCTTCCTGCCACGCACTCTTTGAGGGCGGATATGTGCTGTTCAGCTGCATCCAGAAAAATGGCCAGTGGGTCAATGGTAGGCCGGGTAGCCGCCTTTTTTGTGATACTCTCACCATCTTTTTCCAGCTTGTTTTTTTTCTTTTCTATTTTCTCCACTAAAACATGCGCCATTTCAGAGTGTGTGTCCGGTTTGGCCACCATCTCCTTGAGCAGATCCAGAGCCTCGAACAAAAGATCAAGTTCATCATCCGACACCATGGTCGCATCTCTTCGCCGTATAATCTCCAGTATGCTCTCCGCTGTATGGGCCAGCTTGCAGATATCGGCCAAGCCAAGGTAGGAAGACGTTCCCTTGACCGAGTGTATAGCCCTGAATACCGTATTGACTGCCTCGATATCATCTGGTTTTTTCGAGAGCCGCATCAGTCCATGCTCACAGGATTCCAGGTTCTCGCCCGCCTCGACCTGAAAATCTTCAAGCAGTTTCTGCGTTACTGTGTACCCCGTGGACGCCGGTTGCATTGGTGCCGCTTCAGGTGGTGCGGGATTGTCTTTAGGGGACGGCTCCTGTTCCCTGACGTCATTGTCAAGCAGACGGTCCAACTTGTCATGGATAGCGGAGAGCTTTTCGTTATCCCGTGTCATCGTCACATCGATCGTATTGTCCAGCTGCTTGTTGACTGCTTCCACAAGCAATTTTAATATGTCACAGCCCTCTAACAGAACATCCATGGTTTCCTGTGAAAGGTCTCTTTCTTTTTTGCGCAGCTGATCCAGCAGCGTTTCCATCTTATGACTTAATTGGTTGATATCGTCAAAATTGAAAAAACCGGAACTCCCTTTGATGGAGTGGATGGCCCGAAAAATACTGTTGAGCAGATCCATATTGTCTGGATTATTTTCATATTCCATTAACAGCTGGTCAATATTCTCAAGATGTTCCAAAGATTCGGAAACGAACTCAAGAATGATAGCCTCATCAAATTTTGAAATTATTTCAGCCATTTTTGCTTTGCCTTCCAGTTGGTGTAAACCCGTATCATGCTTTGGTTCCGCCAAGCAGCATATTGGCGTGAGCAATCAATGCCGTGGGGTCGGCCGGTTTGACCACGTATACATTGGCTCCGGCCTCCATCCCCTTCATCTTGTCCTCGGCTTCTTCCTCTGTTGAAATAATAATAATGGGCATATCCTTAAACTCAGGCATACTCCTTGCCCGACGGGTCAACTCGTAGCCGTCCATGCGCGGCATGTTGACATCTGTCACCAACAGGTCGATATGTTCCTGATTCAATATTTCCAGGGCCAGAAAGCCGTTTTCTGCAACAGCGCATTCAAAACCCGCTTCCTGGAATATGTAAGAATGCAGATTTAAAACAATATGTGAGTCATCCACGATTAATACCTTGGCCATTTTTACCTCTCCTTTTTGGGTTTTCTGTAAAAAAGATCACCATCTATTTTTACCAATTCAAAGGCTGCGGTGATTCTCCCCACGGATTCGGAAGAGCCGAGAAATAAAAAACCGCCGGGGTTAAGGGCATCATAGAAGCTGTTTACGACTTTTTTACGGGACAGGTCATTGAAATAGATCAGGACATTACGGCAAAAGATAAAGTCATACCCCCGCTGGCGGCGCATGGAGCGCTGGTCGATAAGGTTGAGCAACTTAAAATCCAGAGGGTCAGCAGTATGGGGCAACACTCGCCAGAGATTCCCTTTCTTTTCAAAATATTTTTCTCTGTAGGGGAGGGGGGTGTCTTTCATTGAGCGTTGCCCATATTCCCCTTTTCTGGCTATGCTCAGCACTTGGCGGTCGATATCAGTGGCGAAAATAGAGACGTTCCAGTCTTTGTAGTCTTCTATCATCTCCTGGGCAATGATAGACAGGGTGTAGGGTTCTTCACCAGTGGAGCAGGCTGCGGACCATATCTTCAAAGAGAAATCATTTTTTGCTTTTTTTTCCTTAACCATGAGGGGTAAAGCCTTTTCAGCAAAGCTCTGAAGCTGGGGAAAATCACGAAAAAAATAGGTCTCGTTCACCGTAAGTTTTTCAATCAGCATTTGAAGCTCATGGCTTTTGTTATTCAAAAGCAAACTGTTATAGTAGTCGTGAAAGGATCTGGCCCCAGCCGCTTCCATGCACCGCTCCAGTTTACTTTTCAGGGCGTAGTCCTTCTTGGTTTCGTAAAGAATGCCGGTTTCTTTGTAAATCAGTTCTCTTACCTGATCCAGCTGCAGTTGGGTAATTGCTGATTTTAGTGTCATTTTGTCATTTCCCGTGCCGCTTTGAGTGCATAGAGGGCATCCGGCGTAAGTTTTTCCGGCCTTATTTTTTCCAGCTCTTTTTTTGCCTCGGGAGAGCCGATTTTTGCTAAAGACAAAAAAATCGTGGAATCCATCCAGGCGTGCCGTCCAACATGATCCGCCAACGCCTTGACCGCGTCTTTACCACCCACTCGACCCAGCGCTTCACAGGCGGCCGTGGCGACGTTGATATGAGGATCATCAAGGGCGGAAACCAATGTCGCAAATCCTTCATCAGACCCCCTGGTTTCCTCTATTTTTCCTAAGGTATCCACCGCGATCTTGCGCAGGTCGGAAGAAGATGAAGCATAAAGTTCTATGCATGCGGGAATGGCATGGGCCCAGAGCCGTTCAAAAACCTCGATCGCCAGATTCCGTACCGCGGTATCGGCATCATCAAGCAGGGGAATCATGGCATTGCAAACCGGTTCTCCTCCGATGGCAATCAAAGCGTCTGTTGCGGCTTCCCGTACTG
>CAZVRN010000362.1:0-3186 GCA_964629485.1 uncultured Thermodesulfobacteriota bacterium
ATCAGGGGGATATTGGTTTTTGGCTTTGAGGAAGACCTTCAGGGAGTGGTGGCCATTCAGGATCTTCGTAAAAAAGTTCAAGCCGCGGGCGGGTTCATGATCGCGGCTCATCCGTTTCGAGGTTTTAAAACCTTTGGCATCGGCCAGCTTAAGATGAACGTTGACCAGGCCTGCAAGCGCAGGGTTTTTCAATACGTGGACGGTCTGGAGATAAAAAACGGCAAGCTCAATGAGCAGGAAAACCATATGGCCGAAGAGGTGGCCGAACGCTTGAACCTCGTGGGAGTGGCCGGAAGCGATGCCCACAATGTCGATGAAATCGGGAAATGGATCACCATTTTCGAACGGGAGATAAACAGCGAGCAGGAGCTGATAGAGGAAATAAAGGCCCGCCGCTTCAGCGTGGGGTCGGCTCGGGAATGAATCTATAATTTACCCGCTCGTTGATGAAACCGGGGATATGCTTCAAGGAATCCGTGAAAACGGAATACCGATCCGGACGAAGTAATTTTATTCTTTGGAGGAAAAATGGAAAAGATATTGATTATTGGATGCAAGCGGGCCATGAATGAGGTCTGTATTGCCTGTTCAAGATGTTTGGTTGGTTTTAACCGCCGGGAAGGCGAGTTCAGCCGTTACAAAGATCAGGATGTTGAGTTGATGGGGCTTTTAAGCTGCGGGGACTGCCCCGGCGCGGCCATGGTAACCAGAATGACGCAGCTTAAGCTCTGGAACGCGCCCATGGAAGAAAAAGTAACCAAAGTCCATGTAGCTCCATGCATCCTGGATCACTGCCCTTACAAGGATACCCTTTTAGCCAAGATCAAAGCCAAATCCGAAGTGGAAGTGATCGAAGGAACCCATCCTTACATCCCGGTGACTATTTTTGACTGAACCTTGATGGTAGATGGTATATCAAGGAGAACCGCATGGCTGACCCGGCAGATTTGGATGAAGAGTCCCGGCAGGTTTTAGCCGCCGCATTTAAAAAGGTTCAAAACGACCCAAGCGGCGCATTCAACATGTGGGACCTCGGCCAAAGCCTGGGCATTGCCCGCTCCCGCATGGAAGACCTGGCCATGGGCCTGGTCAGCGAGGAACTCCTGGAGATCAAAAGCCTGAATGGTAAAATGGCCCTGACTGAGGCCGGGTTTGAAATGGCAAAAGCCTTTTCGCCCGGCCCGGTTGTTAAAGCAACGCCGGCCGACCTTGAAATCTTTATTAATGAACTCTCTGCTTCCCTGGAAAAACTCGGCCTTGCCCCCCAGGTTCGAAAAGACCTGGAAATAGACCTGTCAGTGCTTCAGTCTCAGTTGGAGCGTTCTCAAAGGCTCACACCGGTTGTGGACGCGACGCTAGAGGCTATCAGGGAAGCTCTCGGCATGGTCAGCGAATTCAACACCGCTTCCCTTCTTAATGCCCTGGCCGTTTTGAAGAGCGGTCATTAATAGTCAAGGCAGCAGAAGTTCCTGCCCCACTTTAATGCTGGCGTCTTTAATATTGTTGATTTTTTTTAACTCGTCCACGGACACGTTGGCCATGCGTGCGATACGCCAGAGGGTGTCGCCTGGTTTGACCACATAAACTCGAAGTTTCCTAGTGGCCGCTTTTTTATCTTCGCTGCGCGTTTTTGCCAAAAGCTCGGCTTTTAAGCCCTTTATTTCCAATTTATATTTATTAATTTGACTTTTTAATATGCTGTTTTCTGTGCGTAACGTCTCAAGCACCTGTTCGGTAGCATTGATTTCTTTTTGCGTACGTAAAAGTTCCTGTTTTACGGCCAAATATTCCGATTTAAGCTGTTTATAGTCTGATTCAGACACTCCACACCCGTTGAGAAGGGTGAGCAGGCAGGTAACGATAAGCAAGGCGAAAAATTTTTTCATTAGATTTTTCCTTTCCCTGAGGGTTCACTTTCCATTTCACCGCTCCTCCCGGTTCAAGCTTCAGTCTCTTGCATTTTATTCAAAATCAACAGGCTCAGGGACAGGAGGGACGGTTAACATGTTTTGTCAATAAGCGCAAAAAATTTTATGTTGTTATTAATTTCATCATATTTTATTTAAAAGGTCAAACAATACTGAAAATTAAGATGTCTTTAAAACTTCGTCCGTCGGATGAACACATTGTCAGTCTTTTACGGTTTCGACAAAATTATTGATGTTTAATAAGGTTTCAATATATCTTTCCCCGGCTTCAAATATTTATAAAACCATTATTTTTAAAAGAATGAAAAGGATCACATTGCAAAGTATTCATTTTATTCTTCTGTCAATCCAAATTTTCTCTTGACATTTCTTTAACTACTGTTTTATTAGGTAAATAATATCGCTGTTTGTATTATTTATACTACTATTTTTCTTCGCCAGCGATCATGTAACTTCGATTCGTTTAAATGAAAATACTCTTATCAGGTAACAGCGCAAATCGGTTAGTTATTTAAGCGTTGAAAATAACCATTTTTTCATTTGAAAAGGGCAGTAGATATTTAATAGAAATCAAAGCCGTTGAAGGTTGAAAAAGGAGGGAATATGGCCCGTAAAAAACAAGTTGACTACACAAAGTTAATCAAAGCAGTGGAATCCGGACTACCCGCAAAAGAAATAATGGAGATGTTTAATTTCAAGACCCGGATTCAATTAAAATCTTTTTATCTCGACGCCCTTGTTAATAAAGGAAAAGTCAAAGGCATTGTCGGCCGTGCTCCCAAACAGGCTGGAAAAGACAAACACACAAAAACAACCAAGGTCAATAAGAGAGGAAGCATGGTAATTCCGCGAGGCCTGATTGAGGAAATGGGTTTTACTATCGGCAGCGCCTTTACCGTTCGTAAAACAAAATCCGGAATAAGCCTTCGCAAACGCTAAAATCTATGTTTACAACCTTCTGATTAAAAGCGATTAATTGTAATTTTCACGGGCGACATAATCCCCGGCTCAAGGTCTGAAGTTTAAGACCTTGGGTTGGGGAATATTTTTATCCTAAAAAGAGACCTCTTAAGCACCGGTAATTTTATTGAAGCTATGGAAGGTAAAAATTTAATTCGGAGAAATATATTTAATATTTTGAGGGCTTAAATTTAAGCCTAACCACCAGGGCCTATGCCTTACTATTTGAAAAAATCCAGTATCAACCTGGATTATGCGTCTGAGATGTCAAAAAAGCACTTCGACATGAGCTAACTAT
>CAZVRN010000363.1:0-3178 GCA_964629485.1 uncultured Thermodesulfobacteriota bacterium
GCTTAATGCCCTCCCGGTATGGATCAGCCTGGATTATGGTTTCAGGGGACCCAGCTTTACCTTATCCTCGGCCTGTTCTTCAGGGGCTTATGCCATTTCGCGCGCCTTTGATCTGATCCGGTACGGGACCGTTGACGTCGCCATTGCCGGCGGGGTTGACAATCTCCTGACCAAAAACAATATCGAGCGTTTCAGCCTCATGAAGATCCTTCACGAGGGTGAGTCTGAACCGGAAAAAGCCATGAAACCTTTTGATCGTGCGCGAAACGGCTTTGTCCTGTCGGATGGCGGCTGCTCGGTTGTCCTGGAGTCTTATGATCACGCTATAGAAAGAAACGCCCGCGTTTATGCCTGGATGAAGGGGTACGCTTCCTTCTCCGATATTTCTAGGTTTTCCAACTCCGAAGTAAATGAAGAAGGCATGGCTCAAACCATGGAGGCGGCCTTGGTCAGTGCGGACCTTCCCAAGGAAAGGGTCGGCTACGTCAGCGCGAACGGTGTTTCCACGATGGCGGATGACGCGTGCGAAACCAAAGCGATTAAAAAGACTTTCGGCCGACACGCTTACAATTTGCTGGTCAGCGCCCATAAATCCATGGTCGGCCACACCGTCGGGGCATCCAGCGCTTTCTCTTTTGCGACCGCGGCTCTGGCGCTGAGCACCCAGAAAATTCCTCCGACCGTAAACTATCAGTTCCCGGATCCTGAATGTGACTTAAATTATGTTCCGAATAAGATGGTTGAAGCGGGCAATCTCGAAGCGGCTGTTTCCAATTCATTCTCATTCGCTGGGCATAACTCGGTTATCGTGCTGACCAAAGCTTCATAATTTAAAAAGGATGTTCCGGGAAAGAGCGCAATCTGTTTTTTCACGGCTAAACTCAGGCCGTGCCTTTAAGCGCCAAGGATCATATATGAAGGGATTGATCAATATAATTTTCCAGAAACCGACAGAATTTTTTTTTACGGGGAAGAATCTCCAATGAATGTCGGTATTGTTGGTTTTGGAAAAATGGGGGCCCCGATTTTCCGCCTCATTGCTAGCAGGTCATACGAAGTCACGGTTGTTCTGAGAGACAGGGAAAAAGCGAAGAAGCAGGAAAAAAAATATTTTCGCGGCCTGGAACGCTCTCTCAGAAGAGGTGCTGTCACGGAAGATGAGTACCTCAGGCAGAAAAAATGTATTCGCTTTACAGACAGATTGGAAGACCTGGCGCGCGCGGACCTGGTTATAGAAGCCGTAATTGAAAATTATCAAGAGAAGGTGGATATCTTCGGCAGGCTTGAATCCATTGTAAGGCGGGACGCGGCGCTTGTGAGCAACACCTCTTTCCTTTCCATAGCGGAGCTGGCCCGGACTTTAAAGCATCGGGAAAGATTCTGCGGGTTACATTTTTTTTACCCGGTTTTGCTCATCGGTCTGGTCGAAATCATCAGGGCGGATGATACACCGGATGACTTGGTCCGTGTCTTGAAGGAATTCTGCGGCCGGATCGGGAAACAATCCATTGTTGTTTCCGACACTCCGGGGTCTGTGATTAATTTTATCCTGGGCTTTTTATATATAGAGGCCCTGTACATCCTGGGGGAAGGGCTCGCACTTCCGTCTAAAATTGATGATCTGGCAAAGCGGGTTTTTTATGTAGGCCCTTGCGAATCCATTGATGTCATCGGCATTGATCTCATGTACCGTTTATTTGAGAGCATATTCACGCCGGAGAGTCTCGCTTTCAGTTATTCTTCCAGCGCTTCCCGAACGGATCTCCTCGAAAAATTTCGAGAGGACTTGGGATCTATTTATGTTCCTCTTATCTTTAAAAAGCTGCGCGCCGAAAACCGGCTCGGGAAGAGGGTATCTAAAGGCATCTATCTTTATGAAAAAGACGGGGCTATCGAAAGCCCGCCCGAGTATTACTCGAACTCGGAGCGCTTCCGTGCGGTGAACGATCCCGCCGAAACGGATGAACTGATTGCGATGCGGCTCCTTTATTCCATTTTTAACGGGTCCCTCTACTTCCTGAAAAAGAAAAACTCTTCCATGGAGGAATTGAACTTGGGAGTTAAGGAAATCCTGCACATGAAGGAAGGGCCTTTTTCGATGATGCGAACAATCGGTAAAAAGAAAGTCCAGGAGAACTTTGATTTTCTTACGCTAAGCCAGGGCGAGAGATTTCGGCAAAAGAATCTTGATTTACTCGAACCATAAATTGGAGGGCGTTCTGAAAAACGGCGCCGGCGTGAAGCAGCCGTCCATGAACGAACAGCAGAACTCGTCCAGACTTTAAAACCGGGAATTAACCAGACATGCCTCTCATTCAGATGGAAAATGTAACCAAGGATTACTACCTGGGGAAAACGGTCGTCCGCGCCTTGAGAGGGGTCAGCCTTAATATTAACGAGGGAGAGTTCGTAGCCGTCTGGGGACCTTCAGGTTCCGGTAAGACAACCCTTTTGAACTTGATGGGAGCCATTGATGAACCTTCTTCAGGAAATTTGAGTATCAGGGGGCAGAACATTCTTAGACTGTCTGATAATGATAAATCGGATTTGCGCATCCGCCATATCGGCTTCGTTTTCCAGCACTTTAACCTCCTGCCCGTCTTGACCGCCCTGGAAAACGTGATGCTTCCCTTACAGATCGAGGGCGTGTCCGCGGGTGAAGCCAGAAGACGAGCCTTGGAAAGAATCAATCAGCTTGGCCTGGCCGACTTCATTAAACACAGGCCGGATAAGCTCTCCGGGGGACAGCAGCAGCGGGTCGCCATAGCCCGGGCCCTGGTGACCAACCCTTCGCTGATAATCGCTGACGAGCCCACGGGCAACCTTGATTCAGACACGGCCACGAGTACGATCAAGCTGATGCGCGACCTTAATCGCCAGGAGGGAACGACTTTTATCTTTTCAACGCATGACACGAGACTGCTTTCCCACGCGGAACGTCTCATTCACCTGGTGGATGGCAAAATTTCGGCGAACGGCTATTCCCAGGTCTAAATTATTTGGCGCGCCTTTGGTGATCGCTGTTTTCGGTTTGGTGCAAAGAACGGTCAGTATTCAGGGCCCGGCCTTTGAAGCAGGTATCTCAAAAAGAGGTCTCTTAAAATCATTTCAGGTGAATAATTGTGTTTAAGTGGATTATCAGGATCCTTGTTTGTATGATAATTTTCGTTCCTGCGGG
>CAZVRN010000364.1:0-3171 GCA_964629485.1 uncultured Thermodesulfobacteriota bacterium
CCTAACTCAACTAATTATTATAATGCATAACTTCTTAAAGATAAAGCTTTTTTTCAAACATTGGACTTGAAGAGCAGGGCTTGCTGCTTACAAGTTTTTTTCACTGCTTTCAGACAAGCATCTTTTTCAGCACTAAGAAGTTTCTTTTGATAGACTGAAATAAGGCGGTCAGGTTTATTTAGACAAACCTGACCGCCTTGTACATCCATTTTTAACACTTTGTGAGTAAGATGAGCCTCACGGGGATGTAGCGTGAACATTTATTATAGGGGGTTTGTTGCTATCAGCTTATCCATGAGCTTTTGATAATGAAAATCAGTATCACCGCAGGTGTATTCACAGGCTTTTGCTTTTCGATAAAAAAGCCCGATATCGCCTTCACGGGTCGTGCCAATGCCACCGTGAATCTGGACAGCTCTTTCGCTGATGAATTTATAGCTTTCATTGAGGCAGGCTTTCAGGGCGGAGGCTTCGGCTTCAAAATCTTCTCCCTCATCTACCATGCAGGCGACCCGGTAAAGGTAGTTATAACTGCTGTCATAAGCTAAAAGCATATTGGCCATATAATGCTGGATGACCTGAAATCCCCCGATTGGTTTGCCGTATTGTTCTCTTTGTTTGGCGTAATCAGTCGTAATGTCGATGCATGCTTTGCAGCTTCCGACCATTTCGGCTGCTTTGGCCACGGAGGCCTTGAGATTCATTTTTTCCAATATTTCCCAGCCGTTGCCTGGTGAGCCGATAATGTCGCTTTTGGCAACACGAACGTCCTTAAATATAACTTCACAATTATTGTCCTTGCCTATAGTTGGTATTTTGGTAATGGTCAGACCCGGACTGTTGGCGTCAACAAGAAAGAGGCTGATCCCTTGGCTGCCTGCATTAGCGGCGACAATGAGCTTATCGCAAATATTGGCATCCATGACGAACATTTTTGTTCCATTAAGGACATACTGATCCCCGTCTAGTTCAGCCGTCATCTTGATACCCGAAGGCAGGTAGCTGGCATCCTCTTCATACTGGGCCAGGGCCATGATTAGGCTGCCTTCGGCAATCCGGCTTAGGAGTTCTTTTTTTTGCTCTTCGCTGCCGCCTTCCAAAATGATTAAGCCGCATTGAATTACTGTTGAAAAAAATGGGCTCGGAAACGCGGCCTTGCCAATTTCCTCCTGGATAATGATTAAGTCAATGAACTGTCCGCCGTATCCATCGTATTCTTCAGGAAACAGCAGGCCCAGCCAACCGAGTTCTGCCATTTTGCTCCATAATTCAGGCGCGTAACCCTCAGCTGTTTCTTCCAATTCCTTCACTTTATCGTATGGGCATTCGTTTGACAGAAATCTGGCAGCCGAATCCCTCAGCATTTCCTGCTCTGATGTAAAATCAAGATTCACTGGTTTCCCTCCTGTTCTTAATTAAATCGTGGTAGACCGCAACCTACCCAGGCGATGATATTGCGCTGAATTTCAGAAGAACCAGCGGCAATATTGCTTCCCGGAGCCATCTGGTAGCCGTCAATCATGACACCATTGAGCGGGGCCCACTTTGAAGTTTCAACCTGGCCATATAGGCCCATAATTTCTGTGGCAAAGTTGGCTAATCTTTGACGGAGTTCAGAGCCAAAGACCTTACCTTCCGAGGCCGCCGCGGCCGAGAAAATCAAATTTCCCTTTTCCTGCATCCAGGCGGTCTTATAGGCCAGGGCCCGTCCGGTTTCAATGCCGATATAGATTTGGGCCAGTTTTTGTTTGACAATTGGGTTTTCAATCAGGGCCTTTCCGTCCCTGGTTGCGGTGCGCACGTATTTTAAGAGTTCTTCAAAAGATCGTCTAGCTTCGGCAAAAGAGCCCACCCCCGACCTTTCGAAATTCATGGTGGCGCGAGTCAGTTTCCATCCTTCATTTTCAGGACCTATTCGCTCTTCAACCGGTACCTTGACATCAGTAAAATAGATTTCGTTATAAATGTGCACACCGTTCATGTACTTGATAGGTCTGACCTCGATTCCAGGCGTGTTCATTTTTATATTGAACACTGATAGCCCGGAACTCCTTTTTTGCGATGTGTCTGTTCGCGCCAGAAGGAATATGTGATCAGCCCTGTGCGCGGCGGTTGTCCATACCTTCTGCCCGTTAATGATATAATGGTCGCCTTCCCGAATGGCCGCGGTTTTTAAGGAAGCCAGGTCGGAACCGGCATTCGGCTCACTCCAGCCCTGACAATATTGTACTTCACCTTTGGCGATGGGAGGCAGCAGCCGCTGCTTCTGTTCGTCAGTTGCATATAACATCAACGTGGGCGCGAACATCTTTACACCAAAACCGTCTATCCCGGGGGCGCGGTAATAAGAGTGGACTTCGCTAAAGATTAACTGTTCGATGACAGGTGCTTCCCGACCGCCATATTCCTTCGGCCAGGCCATAGTAAGCCAGCCTTTTTGGGCCAGCTTTTTTTTCATGGCTTGATGAAATTCCCAACCTTCATCCGACCCGTACATTGCCTCTAACGGGCTGCGAATTTGGTAGTCAATGGGAGCATCCTTCATCTCTTTTTCAAAGAATTCTTCGAATTCCCTTTTGAGGGCTTGCTGCTCCTCATTTAGTTTAAAATCCATCGATTCCTCCTTACTTAAAATTTAATTTTTACGAAACGCAGTATCTTTTTAACCATTCATTTTGCCGAAAAGTTGTCAGAAGTCCCTACTAATGAATTCATGGTACACGCATCTCGACTTCTTCAATAATTTCACAGCAGCGGGAAGAAGTCGGGCATGTCTTTTGAAACTTTCATTTTCCACTGCGGGTTTCTTTTTTCCAGAAAGGACTCAATCCCTTCTTTGGCGTCAGGTTGTTTACCTGACCAACTGAAATATAGATGGTTGATTCGCTCAACTCTTTCAATATCGGTTTCAAGAAGAAACTGCCAGAGCATTATTTTTGTAAGCGCTACGCTGACCGGCGCGCAGTTGACGGCAATTTCCCGGGCCAATTCGTAAGCGGTTGGCATAAGCGCCTCATCAGGCACTACCCGGCTGACAAGACCGAATTCCAGGGCTTCCGAGGCACTCAAAATTCTGCCGGTGTACATCAGTTCCGCTGCCCTGCTCACACCGATGATGCGGGGAAGAAACCAGGGTGAGCCGAGTTCGGGCAGTACACCGCGTCGGTTAAA
>CAZVRN010000365.1:0-3167 GCA_964629485.1 uncultured Thermodesulfobacteriota bacterium
TCGAAGGCCGAAATAAAAAACTGATCGCTTTGCTGCAGCGGAAAATGGAGGAAAGCTCCAAAAATTTGGATTTCGAGTCCGCGGCCTGGTACCGGGACAGGCTGGCCGATGTAAAAAAAACTCTGGAACGACAGAAGATGGTTTCGTTGAAAACAAAAGACCGGGACATCATCGGTTTGGCCCAGGATCACGGCCAGATAATGGCCGTGATGCTGTTCATCCGTCGTGGCAGTGTCCTCGGCCATCGGGATATTTATCTGGGTGCGACTGATGCGGCCCCGGAAGAAGTCATAGAGTCTCTCGTGGGACAGTATTACAGTTTTGACCACATGATCCCCGATGAAATTTTAGTGCCGGCCAGGCTTGAACACACCGGCCTGCTTGAGGATTGGCTTAAGGAGAAAAAAGGCCGGGTTGTTCGTCTTAAATGTCCGCTGCGGGGAGATCAGCGGAAGCTGGTTGATTTGGCCGCCGCTAATGCGGCTGCGGCCCTGGCCCGAAGATTCAGAACCACGGAACTCGGCGCTGAGGTTCGGCTGGAAATTCAACAAAAACTGAAATTACCGAGACCGCCTCACCGCATTGAGGCCTTTGATCTTTCCAGCCTGCGGGGAGATGCGCCGGTCGGGGCCATGATTGTCCTGGAAGGACGAACTTGGCGCAAATCCGATTACCGGCGCTTCAAGATCAGATCAGCCTCCGGCCAGGACGATTACGCCATGATGTACGAAGTGATCAGGCGGCGCCTGTTAAAGCAGGATTTGGTACGGCCGGACCTGATGCTCTTGGATGGGGGAAAAGGCCAACTCAGCATGGCCTTGGCTGTTATCAAGGATTTGAACATCAAGGATCCTCCGCCTATGGCCGGGCTGGCCAAAGGCCGGGATGGGGAACCGGATCGGGTTTATCTGCCGGGAAGAAAAAACCCGGTCAACTTTAAACCGGGCGCCCCGGGCCTGCTTTTCCTGATGCGGGTCCGGGATGAAGCGCATCGGTATGTCCAGGCCTATCATCACCGCCTTCGGCGGACTAAAGGCGTTCGATCCGTCCTGGACCAGATTTCGGGTGTCGGCCCGGCGCGGCGAACAGCCCTGTTGCAGCGGTTTGGTTCCCTTCGAGCCATCAAGGCAGCCTCAGTGGATGAACTGGCTGTAACTAAGAACATCAACCGAACCGTGGCCCAAAATATCTACAGCTTTTTTCATGCCCGGGAGTAACCGGAAACCTCTGCCAAATCAGTAACTTTGTTGAAATCGGGAGAGGCGGGAAATTATTCTTTAAGCCTCGGGTCTAAAGCGTCACGGATTCCTTCCCCAAGCAGGTTATACCCCAGCACGGTAATCAAAATAGCCAGGCCGGGATACAAACTCAGCCACCACGCGATGGAGATATTGTCTTTGCCTGCCGTTAAAATGTTGCCCCAGGATGGCGTCGGTGGCTGAACGCCGATACCAAGAAAACTCAGGGCACTCTCCGTCAGAATAGCCCCGGCCACACCAAGTGTGGCCGAGACTAAAACCGGGGCCATGGCGTTGGGAAGAATGTGGCCAAAGATGATTCTGAGGTCGCCGGCTCCCAGGACCTTTGCCGCCTGCACGAATTCACGTGTTTTCAGGGTCAGAAATTCGGCCCGAACCAGACGGGCCACGCCCATCCAGCCGGTCACGCCGATCACGATCATGATGTTCCAGATTGAAGGTTCCAGGAGAGCGATGACGGCCAGGATAAGGAAAAAAGCCGGGAAACAGAGCATCAGGTCCACGAAACGCATAATAACAGAGTCAACCAGGCCGCCGTAGTAACCGGCTATGGCTCCGACCACGACGCCGATCAGCGTGGCTATCCCCACAGCTACGAAGCCAACCTTCAGGGATATGCGCGAGCCGTATATCATTCGGGAGAGTACGTCACGGCCCAGATGGTCGGTGCCAAAAGGATGGTTTGAGGACGGTCCGATGAGGATCGCTTTGACATCAATGTAGTTCGGATCGTGAGGCGCCAGCCAGGGAGCCAGAAATGAAACGGCAAAAAGGGCCAGGACAATCAAGCCGCCCAGAAGAGCCAGCTTGTTGGCCATAAACCGGCGGAGAAAGTTTCCCATGAGCGTCCCGGATTTCATGAATGTTCCTCCCGGATCCGGGGGTCGGCCAGGGCATAGCTTATGTCGGCCAGCAGGTTGCCTCCCAGGGTTAAAACCGCGCCGATGACAAGACCGCCCATGACCACCGGGTAGTCCCGGCTCATGACCGACGCGTAAAAAAGCTGCCCCATGCCCGGAATGGCGAAAATGGATTCGAAGATGACGCTTCCGCCGATCAGGCCGGGGACCGAAAGCCCCAGGATAGTTATAACAGGCATAATCGCGTTGCGCAGCGCGTGCTTATAAATGACTATGCGTTCCGGAAGGCCCTTGGCCCGGGCAGTGGTTATGTAATCCTGCCGGATTACTTCAAGCATGTTCGAACGCATGTAGCGGCTCATCCCGGCCAGGCCGCCGAATGCGGAAAGTAAAACCGGCATGATCAGGTGGGAAGTTCGATCCCATATCTGGCCCCAAAAAGTAAGATGCTCATATCCCAGCGATTTGAGCCCGGAAATAGGCAGCCAGCCAAGATTCACGCCGAATAAAATCATCATGAGCAGGGCCAGCCAGAACGTGGGCGTTGCAAAGCCGATAAATACAAAAATGGTTGTGGCTTTATCAAAGAGACTGTTACGGCGGGTGGCCGATAGAACGCCTATGGGAATGGCTACAATAAAGATAAGGATCATGGAGAGAACATTGATAAGGATGGTGATAGGCAGCCGTTTGGCGATTTTTTTGATGACCAGCTCGCGGTCCGGGGCGAAAGAGCGGCCAAAGTCGAGAACGGCCAGCCTTTTCAGCCAGTTTAAGTACTGGATATGCAGGGGTTTGTCCAGGCCGTATAACTGCTCCAGGCGTTTTTTAGCCTCCAGGCTGGCCTTGGGGTTCAGCATGGTCGACATGTCCGTAGGCTTGCCCGGAGCCAGGTGGATAACGATAAAAGAGATGATAGTGATCCCGATTAGGAGAGGGATCATGAAGATGATGCGTTTGATTAAATAAAAGAGCATGCTAGGGTTCTATCTGATACTTCTGCAGATGCTTGGGCACATACCATTTAATAAAATTGTATCCGATTCCG
>CAZVRN010000366.1:0-3085 GCA_964629485.1 uncultured Thermodesulfobacteriota bacterium
TTTTGCCGCAACTTTGACGCTCCGCGTGATGCTCGATCTTATGCTTGGGAACTCGTTTCCGGGGTGAAGAAGCATCTTCCTGAGCTGGATTCTCTCTTAAATAACGCTTCAGAACACTGGCGTTTGGATCGAATGTCCCACGTGGATCGCAACATTCTTCGTCAAGCCCTTTATGAATTGCTGTATTTAAAAGATGTCCCGGCCAAAGTCTGCATTAACGAGGCCATTGACTTGGGCAAGGACTTTGGTACCGATGATTCTGGAGCCTTTATCAATGGCGTTTTGGATCGGATCCACAAGCAGATTCTATCAAAAAAATTCGAGCCTCAAACAAAATAAGGGAGGAACGATCCAGGTGAGATTTATGCGGGGATTTTTTCTACTGGCCTGTATGCTCACATTCGGTTGCGGCTACGCTTTTGAAGGCACAGTAAATAACCTGCCTTTCAACATTCACAAAGTGGCAATCCCTTTTGTTAAAAACGCTTCGGCCAACACCCGTCTGGCTTTCTTGCTCACCGATGAATTAAATCGCCAGTTTACAACTTCTAAATTTCTTGAATTGGTAGATGTGGATAAAGCTGAAGCGGTTTTGAATGTTAGTATTCGTTCGGTGATGATTGAAGGCGCAACACTGACAGACATCGAACGCACTTCCTCCCGCAGGATAATTGTTACCCTGGATGCCTCTTTGAAACAAAAAGGTTCGAATAAAATATTATGGCAGAGCCGGGGCATTGTCGGACGAGAGACTTATGTGGTCGCGGCAGATCAGGCCTCGGTCGAACTGAATGAAGAACTTGCTATGAGAAAACTCTCCAGGGACCTGGCGGAAAAAATTCATAATTATATTTTCGAGGGGTTTTAATGGACATAATTGCTCTGGAGCAAGACCTGAAATCACGGGCCTTAAAGCCGATTTATCTTTTTTACGGCCAGGAAACCTTTCTCAGGGAGCGCTATACGGCCCGTCTAATCGGAATAATTGACGAACGTCTTTTTGAATTAAATTTTGAAAACCTTCTTGCCGAAGAAAACCCCGTACCGGATGTTCTGCAACGGGCTCAATCCATGCCCTTCCTGTCTCCTCCGCGGGTGGTCATTGTACGTGGAGTGGATCGCTATACATCTGAAGAACTTTTCGGGTTCAATGAATATATCAACGACCCTAATGAAAGTACCTGCCTTGTATTAGTAGCTGATAAGCCCGATTTTAGAGTTGGAATTTTTAAAACTTTGCGAAAGCAGGGGCTGGCGGTCAGTTTTGATTCGCCAAAAGGTACAAATCTGGTGAAATGGCTGAGGGAAGCCGGTAGGGCGCGTGGATATGAAGTCTCCGCCCGCGCCGCTCGAAAGCTCATTGAACAAGTCGGCACAGAACTAAACACCTTGGATCATGAATTGGAGAAAGTCTGTCTTTATGCCGGGTCCAAGACGGAGGTGACTGAAGAAGATGTCATCGCCGCCGCGCGTATCTCTCAAACAGCCAGCATATTTGTTCTGGGTGACGCTTTGGGAGAGCAGGATAGAGCCCGGGCGATATCTGCCTTGAAAGACCTGATGCAGCGTGAACATCATCTTTCCATCCTGGCCATGATAGTCAGGCATTTCCGCCTGCTTTTTAAAATCAGAATATTTTTGAAACAAACGGCCGCATTGCCGGAAATTCAAAAGGCTTTGGGCCTGCCGCCTTTTGTTATTCGGAAATATATGAGTCAGGCCAAGGGTCTTAACCTGGTTCAACTGAAAAAGGGCTTAACCTGCCTGCAGGAAGCTGATTTAGCCCTTAAATCAACTGGAGCGCCGGCTCACCTTATTTTGGAAAAGCTTGTTTTGGACCTGACTTCACTTAGGCCGATCCGCCGGCCTGAGACCTGGCGACCAAACGAGTGAGATGAGATATTTTGCGTGAAGCTGTGTTACGATGATAGGGTCCGCGGCTCCGGGCTTTATCAATGGCGCGAATCGCTTGTCTCAGGGTTTCTTGAGTCTGCTCGGGTGACCCTTCTTTAAGGGATTGCATTACCTGCTTGGTTAAAGTTTTGACCCGGGTACGGTATATCCTGTTTCTAAGACGTCTTTTTTTATTTTGTCGGGCCCTTTTTTCGGCTGATTTATGATTAGCCAAAGAATACCTCCTTAGCCTTTGATTTTTGTTCACTTGGCCTTAAGCTAAAGCTTCATATGCAGGCTTTTTTATAGTAAAGTTAAATTTTTGTCAATTTAAATCTTCAAGATTTTTTATTTTATCGGATTTGCCACATGGAGGAAAAAGAAAAAGTCACCAAAGCTGCCTGGATTGTGGGTGCAGCCACCTTGCTCTCCAGGATACTTGGCTTTGTTAGAGATATGGTCGTAGCCTATTTTTTTGGAGCTGGGCTTTCCGCAGACGCATTTTTTGTGGCTTTTCGTATCCCCAATCTTTTACGTCGCCTTGTGGCTGAAGGCGCCCTCACTGTCTCTTTTATTCCTATTTTTACGGATTACCTAACCAATAGGTCCAGGGAGGAAGCCTTTATCTTGGCCAGGGTCACCTTAACCCTCTTGTCCTTGGTTCTGGTGATTCTAAGTACAGCAGGAGTGTTGCTGGCCCCCTGGATAGTCCGCCTTTTTGCGCCGGGTTTTACCGCCACGCCGGACAAGTTCGCCTTGACTATCCTGCTTACAAGGGTTTTATTTCCTTATATATTTTTCATTGGCCTGGTCGCCCTGGCCATGGGCCTTCTGAACGCATTAGGCCGATTTGCCGCGCCGGCATTAGCCCCTGTCCTGCTTAACG
This sequence comes from uncultured Thermodesulfobacteriota bacterium, assembly GCA_964629485.1. Taxonomy (GTDB): domain Bacteria; phylum Desulfobacterota; class Desulfarculia; order Adiutricales; family JAFDHD01; genus JAFDHD01. The sequence goes on from CAZVRN010000366.1 coordinate 2,780, forward strand.
TGGGTATGATTGCTTCGATGTGGCTGCTGAGAGGGTTTTTTGATCCTCCCATTCTGGCGCTGGCGGTTGGAGTCCTCATTGGGGGTTTGCTGCAGGTTCTCCTGCAAGTACCTTTTCTGATCAAAGAAGATTTTGTCATTAGGTTTTCCTTTAACTTCAATCACCCGGGGTTGAAAAGGATAGGTATGCTCATGGTGCCTGCGGCCTTTGGGGCTGCTGTCTACCAGTTTACCATTTTTATCAGTACGTTGCTGGCTTCTTTTTTACCTCAGGGTTCTAGATCGGAAGAGCGTCGTGTAGGGAAAG
>CAZVRN010000367.1:0-1151 GCA_964629485.1 uncultured Thermodesulfobacteriota bacterium
TGGTCGAAGGAAACCCAACGCTTCTGAAACAGGTTTTTCTGAATCTCATGGACAATGCCCTGAAATACCGGCGAGAGGGCGTGGCGCATCGCGTGGAAGTCAGGGGTCGCGTGGAGGGGACATGGGCGGTTGTTGAAGTGGCGGACAACGGCATCGGCATCGTGCCTGAATACCATGACAAGATATTCAGTATCTTTCAGCGGCTCCACGGCCAGGATGCGTACCCGGGCACCGGCATCGGGCTGGCCATCGTCAAGAAGGCGATGGATCTAATGAACGGCACGGTGGAGGTGGAGTCGCAAAAGGGCCAGGGGAGTGTGTTTCGGGTAAGGTTGAAACACCGGCCGGAGAATATATCCGTACACTCAAAGAATGGGAGAGGACAATCATAATGAAAAAAAAGGCAACCATCCTTCTGGTTGAAGATAACCGCATGGATATCGAGCTCACCCTGGACGCCTTCCGGGAGGCGCGCCTGGATAACGATATCCGGGTGCTGGAGACCGGAGAAGCCGCATTGGATTACATTTTGAGCCGTGGAGAATTCGCGGACCGCAGCGCGTATCCCCTGCCCGACATTGTGCTATTGGACATAAAACTTCCCGGCATCAGCGGCATTGACGTTTTGAAGACCATCAAAGAGACACCTGGCCTCAAACGCCTGCCGGTGATCATCCTCACCTCTTCCCGGGACGAAAGGGACCGGATCACGAGTTATGATTACGGGGTCAACAGCTACCTGGTCAAACCCATCTCGTTTGAGAGCTTTTTAGAGACAGTCAAGACCATTATCGACTACTGGCTGACATTGAACATCAATGCGCCGATCGAATGAATCAGCAGGAGAAATGAAAAAATGATTCGCGTACTTTGCGTTGAAGATAACCCGCATGACCGGGCGCTCATCCGGGATGCCCTGGAAAGAGAATCAGATAAGTTCATCATGATCGAGGCGAGCGACCGGGCCGCTTTTGAAAAGGCCCTGGCCCAAGGCGGCTTCGACGTGGTGCTCTCTGATTTCAACATTCTCGGATTCGAGGGGCTTCAGGTTGTCCGGGAGGTCAAGGACCGGTTTCCCGACATACCGGTCATCGTGGTCACGGGCACCGGCTCCGAGGAGGTGGCGGTGGCCGCCCTCAAGCAGGGCGCCG
>CAZVRN010000367.1:1161-3081 GCA_964629485.1 uncultured Thermodesulfobacteriota bacterium
TCGGATCATGGCCTCAAGCTCGGCATTGGAAAGCTCAAGCAGGGCGCCGACGATTATGTCATCAAGACCCCCCGCCATATCGCCCAATTGCCCCATACCGTCCTGCGTGCCCTTGAATCCAGCAAAGTCCGAGATAAATTGAAGCAGGAGGAGAAAAATCTTCGATCCATCCTGGAAAACATATCGGACGGGATACTGGTGGTGGCCCCGGAGGGCACCATTTTGTATGCCAATCCGGCCGGGCTTGAGATGTTTGGCAATCCGGCGGAAGGACTGGTGGGTAAACCCTTTGGATATCCGATAACCTCCGGAGTACCCGCGGATATCGATCTTCCTTTACTGCCCGGTGGGCCGGGCACCGCTGAGATGTTGGCGACTGAGGGCGCCTGGAAAAATAGAGATTGCCACCTTGTTGTTTTGCGGGATATCACCGAGCGCAAAAAGGCGGAAGAGGCGTTAACCAAAGCCAGGGAACATTTGGAACACCTTTTCACCGTTAACCCGGCCGTGGTCTATACGCTGGATCCCGAAAGTTTTGCTCAAACCTGCGTGAGTCCGAATATAACGAGGATAACGGGCTACACGTCTGAAGAGGCCTTGCAGCCGGGTTGGTGGAGAGATCATTTGCATCCGGAGGACAAGGAAAAAGCTCTGACTGCAAACGGCGAAATTCACGCCAAAGGCCACGTCCTCCACGAATATCGCTTTAAGAAAAAGGACGGCGAATACCTGTGGATACGCGACGAACTCCATGTTGTACACGACGCCCGAGGCAACCCCGCGGAAATCGTGGGCGCCTGGAGCGATGTGACCCGGGAGCGGCAGATAGAGGAGGAGCAGCAAAAAATGGAAGAGCAGTTACACCAGGTGCAGAGGCTGGAGTCCATAGGTCGTCTGGCGGGCGGTGTGGCCCATGATTTCAACAACACGCTGAGTGTCATCCTCGGCTTTGGCGAGATTCTCTTGGATAAGCTCCACCCTGGAGATCCCCTGCAGGACGATGTGAAAGAAATTGTGAAGGCCGGAAAACGTTCGGCAGCCCTTACCCGTCAGCTCCTGGCCTTCAGCCGGAAGCAGACCCTTCAGCCCGAGATGCTGGACTTGAACGAGGTGATCGGCAACCTTGATAAGATGCTGCGGCGGCTGATCGGGGAAGACATCGACCTGGAACTGGCGCTGGCGGATGAGATCGGCCAGGTAATGGCGGACCCTGGACAAATCGAGCAGGTGATCATGAACCTGGCGGTCAACGCCCGTGACGCCATGCCAGAAGGCGGCAGGCTGCTCTTGGAAACCGCCAACGTGGAACTCGATGAAACCTATGCCCAGAAGCACACAGACGTTCAACCGGGAAAGTATGTGATGCTGGCCGTGACCGACACCGGCTGCGGCATGGACAAGGAAACGCTGTTGAAAGTATTCGAGCCGTTCTTTACCACCAAGGAAAAAGGAAAAGGCACCGGGTTGGGTCTTTCCACGGTGTACGGCATCGTCAAGCAGTCCGGCGGCCATATCTGGGCCTATTCCGAGCCGGGGAAAGGTACGACTTTCAGGATATACCTGCCGGTCACCGGAGACAAACCGGAGCCGAAAACCGTTGCGGATGAAAAAGAAACTGCAAAAGGCGACGGCGAGTACATCCTGGTGGTGGAAGATGAGGAGAGCCTGCGGAACCTGATGGAGGGGATGCTTACCAAGCTGGGGTACCGGGTAAGCGTCGCGGCCAACGGCGGGGAAGCCCTGCTGCTCGTGGAAGAAAAAAGACTGAAGCCTGACCTGGTGATCACCGATGTGGTGATGCTCAATATGAACGGCAAAGAGCTGGCAAATCGCCTCCGGAGAGGTCAACCCGGCCTGAAGGTTCTGTACATGTCCGGTTACACGGACAACGCCATCGTCCACCATGGGATCCTTGAGCCG
>CAZVRN010000368.1:0-3076 GCA_964629485.1 uncultured Thermodesulfobacteriota bacterium
TTGATCCCGAGCAGGGCATTGCCGAGGCGGCCAGGTGTCTTTCCTGCAGCGAGTGCTGCGAGTGTTTTCGCTGCGTGGAGGCCTGCGAGGCCGAAGCCGTGACCCGTATGACTCACGGCCTTAAGGACACGAACCTGGAATTGAACGTGGGCGCCGTGATTTTAGCGCCCGGCTTCGACACATATAATCCGGAAGCCCTGGCGAACTACTATTACGGCCGTCATCCCAACGTGGTGACAGCCCTGGAATTTGAGCGCATACTGGCTTCCGGCGGACCCACGGTCGGCCACCTGGTCCGGCCCGGAGACGGAAAAGAGCCGGCCAAAATCGCCTTCTTCCAGTGTGTCGGGTCAAGAAACATCAACCGGGAAGATAACGGGTACTGTTCCAGCGTCTGCTGCATGTACGCCATCAAGGAAGCGATCATTGCCAAGGACCACAGCGAAAAGCCCCTGGACTGCGCCATTTTTTACATGGACATAAGAACCTTTGGCAAGGATTTCGAGCGCTACTACGAAAAGGCCCGGGCCGAGGGGGTTCGATTCATCCGGACCCGGGTTCACAGCCTTGATCCGGTTCGCTCCAACGGAAACCTGCGCCTTAGGTATCTTACCGTGACGGGAGAAGTCGTGGAGGAAGAGTTCGACATGGTCGTGCTTTCCCACGGCCTTCAAATTTCCGGGGAGACGGCTGAATTGGCTGATCGGATAAACGTTGACCTGAATCGGTATCACTTTACCGAATCTTCACCGTTCAGGCCTGTCATGACAAGCCGGCCCGGGATTTACGCCTGCGGAGTCTTTACCGGTCCCAAGGATATCCCCAGCTCTGTCGTGGAGGCCAGCGCCGCGGCTTGCGCCGCGGAAATAAGCCTCAACCAGGCCCGGGGAACCGACACCAAGACCCTGCATCTGCCGGAGGAGATCGACGTCACCGGGCAGGAGCCCAGGATAGGGGTCTTTGTCTGCAAATGCGGGGTGAACATCAGCGCCGTGGTGGATGTCCCGGATACGGCGGAATACGCCGCGGGCCTGCCCGGCGTGGTTCACGTGGAACAGAACCTTTTTACCTGCTCCCAGGACGCGCAGAACAAGATGAAGCAAGTCATCCGGGAAAAGAATCTCAACCGGGTGGTGGTGGCTTCATGTTCGCCGCGCACGCACGAGGGCCTGTTCCAGGAGACCCTCCAGGCCTGCGGCCTGAACAAGTATCTTTTCGAGATGGCCAACATCCGGGACCAGGATTCCTGGGTTCACAAGGACGACCCCGCCCTGGCCACGCGTAAAGCCAAGGACCTGATATCAATGGCCGTGGCGCGGGCTAACCGGTTGCGCCCGCTGGTGGAGAGAAAAATAAGCATCAACCATACCGCCCTGGTCATCGGCGGGGGCGTGGCTGGCATGAACGCCGCCCTGGGCCTGGCGAAACAGGGTTTTGAGGTCGTGCTCGTGGAAAAGGAAGCTCAACTCGGCGGCCTGGCCAGGGAGCTGACCACCACTATCGAGGGGGCGGACGTCCAGGAATATCTTAGCGGTTTGATCCGGGAAGTCATGGATCACGAAAAAATTCAGGTCCTGACGGAATCCTTGATCGTCGGCTTCAGCGGTGTTCAAGGCAATTTCACGACCGACCTTATCGTCGGTCCGGCCATGTATGAAAGAAAGATAAACCACGGCGTGGTCATCGTCTCCACCGGGGCCAGGGAATACCAGCCCACCGAGTACTGCTACGGGGATGACGACAGGGTCGTGACCCAGATTGAACTGAGCAAGCGGCTGGAGCGAACAGACGCGGCAAACCTGAGCCGGGTGGTCATGATCCAGTGTATCGGTTCCAGGAACGACCATAACCCCAACTGCTCCAGGGTCTGCTGCCAGTCCGCGGTTAAAAATGCGATTCATATCAAGGAGTTGAACCCGGAGGCCAGCGTCATTATTTTGAACCGGGACATAAGGACTTACGGCCTGCTCGAGGATTTCTACACCCAGGCGCGGCGGCTGGGCGTCATCTTCGCCCACTACCATCCGGATGATCCGCCCAGGGTCGAGCCTTCGCCGGAAGGGCTGAAAGTCACTTTCAAAGACGAAATTCTAAATCGTGATATCGAGGTTACGGCCGATCTTTTGGCCTTGAGTGCGGGCATGGAGGCTGAGGACACCGAAGAGCTGGCCTCCATTCTCAAGCTGGCCCGCGACAGCTCGGGTTACTTCATGGAGGCGCATGTCAAGCTAAGGCCGGTGGATATGGCCAAGGACGCCATTTTTATCTGCGGCACGGCCCAGGGCCCGAAGTTGCTTTCGGAAACCATATCCCAGGCCATGGCCGCGGCTTCGCGGGCCGCGACCTATCTTTCCCAGCCGGAGATAACTCTCTCTGCGGTCACGGCCAGGGTTGACGCGGAGAAGTGCGCGTCCTGCCTTATCTGCGTCCGGTCGTGTCCCTTCGATGTGCCGCGTATAAACGAGGAAGGGGTCAGTGAGATTGACGGGGCTCTCTGCCAGGGCTGCGGCGTCTGCGCGGCCGAGTGCCCGGCCAAGGCCATTGAGCTTGAATGGTACGAGGACGATCAACTGCTGAGCAAGGTGGACGCCTTGCTCGAGGGAGTTTTATAAATGAAAGATTTCGATCCGCTTATCATTGTTTTTTGCTGTCACTTCTGAGGATATACAGCGGCGGACCTGGCAGGTTCGATGCGGCTTCAATACCCGGGCACAATCAGGATTATCAAGGTCCCTTGCACGGGCAAGGTGGACATCATTCATATTCTCAGGGCCTTTGAAAAAGGCGTGGACGGCGTGTATGTGGTGGGCTGCATGGAGGGTGACTGCCGTTTCAACAGCGGAAACCTCCGGGCGCGAAAGCGGGTCATGCAGGCTCAAAAAATCCTGGAGGCCATCGGCACGGGCGGCCAGCGTGTCCAGATGTATAATCTTTCTTCGAGCGAAGGGCCGCGTTTCGCCCGGATAGCCCGGGAGATGACGGAAAAAATACGGGAAATGGGTCCGAACCCGATCAAATTGGCCGGGAAACAAGAGGTGGCCTGAGCAAGGCGAAAAAGGGAGGTAGCTGGATGATT
>CAZVRN010000369.1:0-3061 GCA_964629485.1 uncultured Thermodesulfobacteriota bacterium
TTGCTCACACACTCTCTCGTTTTGATCAGACCTCCTCAGTAGATCGGGTCATTCTTGTGATTCCTGAGGGACATGAACATTACGTTCGGTCTGCAATTCTTGAGCGTTTCGGTTTCCAGAAGGTGATTCGTGTCGTTACGGGCGGTGAGTCCCGGCAGGATTCTGTTTATAATGGTTTTTTAGCCCTTGAAGATGACGTGGAGCTGGTTCTGGTTCATGACGCTGTCCGGCCTTTGGTTCGCGTTAAGCTTATTGAAGAGGTAATACGGGAAGCGCGTAAATTCGGAGCGGCTATTGCCGCGATTCCGGTTAGAAACACATTGAAACTGGTTGAAAGCGAGGCCGTAGTTCAAACACTGGATCGCAGCGAGCTTTGGGAAGCTCAGACCCCCCAGGTTTTCGACCGGGTCTGGCTGGCTGAGGCCCTGTCCGCAGCCAGGCAGGATGGTTATGTCGGTACGGATGAAGCTTGCCTGCTCGAGAGAATCGGACGGCCGGTGCGCGTTGTCCGCGGAACAGCGGATAATATTAAAATTACTTTACCGGAGGATCTTATTCTGGCGGAGAGTCTGCTGGAATATGATCGCAAAAACAAAGAAATGCGTGTTGGAATTGGATATGATATGCACCCTTTCGTTTCCGGGCGGAAACTGATGCTGGGAGGGATTGAAGTCCCTCATGATCGCGGTTTGGCCGGCCACTCAGATGCCGATGTCATCATTCATGCCTTTTGTGATGCCATGCTTGGCGCCGCGGGACTGCCGGACATAGGCGTGTATTTTCCGGATACGGATGAGAAATGGGCTGGCCTGGCCGGACGGGTTATGCTGAGCGAGGTGGCGCAAAAGGTCAAGCACGCTGGCTTTGATCTGGTCAATGCGGATCTTACTTTGATAGCCGAGCGGCCTAAGATAAAGGATTACATACCAGAAATGATTCGGGTCATGGCCGAAGCTGTATCAAGTGAACCGAATCGTTTAAATATCAAAGGCACCACAACTGAAGGTCTTGGTTCTATTGGCCGGGAAGAAGGTTTGGCCGCGTGGGCTGTCGTTCTGATGTCGCGGAGACCCTGTGGGTGAGTGTAGTTGCTTTGCGCTCCATAAAGAACACAAAGGTTCAAACCCTCCCGGATGAATTTTCAGCCTTAGTGAAGCGGTTTCGGCTTGCGAACGATATATTCCGTCTTTTAAAAAATCCCCTGTTAGATAGTTTCTAAAATTTTTGGAGGATAGATGCCCCTGGTTCTATACAACACCGTCAGTCAAAAAAAAGAGCCTTTTATCCCTCTTGAAGAAGGGAAAGTTTCAATATATGTGTGCGGTCCAACAGTTTATGATGTAAGCCATATAGGACACGCTAGATGTTATATCGTCTTCGATGTGCTAGTTCGTTACTTCAAGTACTTGGGTTTTGAAGTGAAATACGTCCGTAATTTTACGGACCTGGATGATAAAATCATTAAGCGGGCCCAGGAGGAAGGAGTATCTTACCTGGAACTGGCTGATCGCTACATCGAGATGTTTCACCAGGATATGGATGAGCTGGGTCTTTTAAGGCCGGATATTGAACCAAGGGCCACGGAACACGTGGAACTTATGATCGCCGACGTAAAAAGCCTGGTCGAAAAGGGGTATGCCTACCAGGCTGGCACGGACGTGTTTTACCAAATTGACCGCTACCCCGCTTATGGGCGCATCTCCGGACGTAACCTGGAAGATATGCAGGCGGGCGCCAGAATCAAGATTGATCCGCATAAAAAAAATCCCTTGGATTTCGTGCTGTGGAAAAAGAGTAAACCAGGCGAGCCCTCCTGGCCCAGTCCTTGGGGAGAAGGGCGTCCGGGGTGGCATCTCGAATGCTCGACCATGAGTGCCTACTACCTTGGCCCTGAATTCGATATTCATGGCGGAGGACATGATCTTATTTTCCCTCATCATGAAAATGAGGTCGCTCAGGCAGAGCCTTTGAATAGAAACTTCGCGCGTTATTGGATGCATAACGGGTTTGTGCAAATCAACCATCGCAAGATGTCAAAATCACTCAAGAACTTTTTCACCATCCGGGACGTGCTGACCGATTTTCCGCCTGAGGTTTTGAGGTTATTTGTCCTCTCCAAGCACTATCGCAGTCCTCTCGATTTTTCCGACGAAATTCTGCGAGAGGAAAGCAAGGGGCTTCACCGCGCTTACCGCACCCTTCAGGAAGCTGTCAATTTGATCGAAATCGATGAAGAGGAGGCCGGCAGCCATTCCGGGGAAACGGGGCAGATCCTGAAACGTTTCAATGAGGCCATGGATGATGACATGAACACGGCGCGTGCTTTGGGGCATATCTTCGAAGGTATAAGAGAGTTGAACCGGTTGCTTGCCGAAGGGCGAACAGGAAATTACAACCTGGATAAAATCAGAGCTTGGGTTGCGGTGATTCGTAAAATGGGCCGGGTGCTCGGCGTCCTTACTCGTGATCCTGATGATTTCCTGGCCGAGCAGACATTGAAAGGCCTGACCGAATCAAACATCTCTGTCAGGGATATCGAGGAAAAAATCAAGGCCCGTCTTGAAGCAAAGGCTAAAAAAGATTTTGCTGAAGCGGACCGCATTCGTGACGAACTCAGGGGAAAAGGAGTGATACTGGAAGACGTCGGAGGGCAGACCCGCTGGCGGCTTGAAACTTAAAGAAATCTCTTGGGATTTGTCATGCCTGATTTTAAACTGGTCAGTGACTTTACCCCCCAAGGGGATCAGCCCCAGGCCATAGAAAACCTTGTCCGAAATCTTAACCAGGGGGTGGAGCACCAGGTTCTGCTTGGCGTAACCGGTTCGGGCAAAACGTTTACCATGGCCAACGTCGTGGCCTGGGTCAACCGGCCAACCTTGGTTATAGCGCCCAACAAGACCCTCGCTGCCCAGCTCTACGGAGAGTTTAAAAGTTTATTCCCCTATAACGCCGTGGAGTATTTTGTCAGCTATTACGATTACTACCAGCCCGAAGCCTACCTGCCTCAAAGTGATACCTACATCGAGAAAGAAACCGACATAAACGAGGCCATCGATAAAAT
>CAZVRN010000370.1:0-3055 GCA_964629485.1 uncultured Thermodesulfobacteriota bacterium
AAGGCCCAACAAGCTTATCCCCGACTTTCACCAGGTCATCAGTGCGGCCGTGATGAAAAAAATAACCATCCTCGTCTCTCACGGCCAAATCCCCGGTAACAAACCAGTCCCTGAATCGGAAAAAATCTTTATACCTCTTTAAATTCCGCCAAATACCGATCATAATTGCCGGGAAACCAACTTTGAAAGCAAGAACACCCATTGTCAAAATAGGCAATTGTTCGCCATTGTCAGCGATTATTGCCGCTTCCACTCCAGGTACAGGTTTACCCATAGAACCGGGTTTAACCATTAAAGAGGGAAAATTCGCCAGGCAAATCATACCCGTTTCCGCCATCCACCAATTTTCATGAGGCGTGAGCTTCAGATTCTTTTTAACCCAGAAAAAATATTCCGGAGAGAGCGACCTGCCGCCAACGGCTATGTGGCGCAGCACAGATAAATCATATCGCCCGGGAAGATCTTCACCGGCCTCTATCAGCCCCCTGATACGTTGCGGAGTGGTATACCAAACCGAAACCTGATGGCGTTCCAACGTTCTGTACCATGTAGATGCTGAAAACGAGTCACCCTGAATGACTGAAGTGACACAGCATACCCACGGATAGAAAGCGCCATAGACTGTTCCGGTAACCCAGGCAGGATCACCGTCAGTCCATAAAACGCTTTCTTCGGTCAAATCAAGGACATCGCGGCCTGTCGTTAAGTAGCCGATCATATCGCCATGAGCGTGAAGCACGCCATTGGGCGGTCCGGCAGCTCCGGATGTATATATCAAGTAAAGTGGCGTATCAGCCGAAAGCCATCTTGGCGAACAATCTTTGTCAAAACTCTGAAGGTATTCACTCAAGACAAACTCCTGAGCATAAATCCCGAGGGGCGGACCTTCGGTTAAATAAACATATTCCACTCCGCCCATGGAGGCTTCCGGGAGTCTTTCAGCCAAATCAGGGTGCGTGAGGATTGCCCGCGGTTCCGCATTCCGTAAACGAACCTCAAGCTCCGTGTAAGTCAAAGTGGAATACAAAGGAGAAAAAATCACGCCTATCCGGGCACAGGCCAACATGGCGATGTATATTTCCGGAGATGGGGGGAGAAATATGAAAAACCTGTCACCAGGCCCGAGGCCGTGGTCGAGCATTAGATTGGCGAATTGACATGATTTTTCTTTAAGATCCTGGTAGGTAAAGATTTGAGCCTGGCCGTTTTTCTCGAAGATCAGCGCTTGTTTATTTCGTTTTTCGGGATCTTCGGTCCACCTGTCTATTGCTTCATAAACTATATTCACCTTACCGCTCTTGTGCCAGGAAAAATATTTCTCTTCCTCTGCCCAAGAAAAATTTTGATAGGCGGCATCGTAATCCCGCAGGTTGGCGTCAGGGTTTTGAGCTTCTATTTTGGCCTTCATAATATTCTCCGCTCCTTTTTGAAGGTTACCCCGTGTTGTTTCAAGCCCATAGACCAAACTTGGCATGTATCTGCGCTGCCTTAGTCACGAGTTCCTCACCCTGAGGTGTGTAAGAATTTGGGATTTCGGCTTCGATATCTCCATCGGCCAGGGCCAGAAGGACCTCGCGCACAGACCTGGCCAAAGCCATCAAATTGTAACCTCCCTCCAGAGCCAGAAGAATGGGAGGGTCTCCCGTCTCGGCCCCTAATTTCATGAGCAAGCGGGTCAGCCATTTATAACCTCTTTCAGTCAAGTTGATCCGGCCCAGCGGATCATCCCGATGGCCGTCAAAACCGGCGGCAACAAGTATTAACTGGGGTCTATAATTTCTAACTATGGGTCCGAGGATATCCCGGTAGCAATGCAGAATATCCTCGTCACCCAGATTCTTGAGGAGGGGAACGTTGACGGTATAACCGAGACCCGGCCCGCAGCCCGTGTCTTCCCATGCACCGGTTTGAGGAAAAGTGAATACGTAATGCGAGGAAAAATACAAAACTTCCTTTTTGTCATAAAATAAGCGTTGCAAGGCATTACCGTGATGAACGTCCCAGTCAACGATCAAAATACGCTTCAGTCCATAAGAACCAATCGCTTTTACGGCGGTGACGCCCAAGTTATTGAAGATGCAGAAACCGCTGGCCCGATCCGGCAAAGCATGGTGCCCTGGAGGACGGATCAATGCAAAGGCGGCTTTACAGCGATTCGACATGAGAGCGTCCAAGGCCTGCAGGCATCCGCCCACAGCCAAAAAAGCGGCCAGATATGTCTTGGCGCTGGCCGGTGTATCCGGTGAAAGTTGAGTAAACTCGTATTCCGATGTTTTTAAAATCTTTTCTATGTAAGACGGGGTATGAACCTTTTCCAGGACGTCCATAGTCACCGGTTCCGGGGTGATGGTAGTTAATTTTTTTGGAAAATCCGTGTCCAGCATTTGATAAATCACTTTAAGCCGGTTGGGATTTTCAAGGCTGACCAGGCCCGTCTTATGTTCCAAGAAACGATCATCCCTAATTATGCAAACCCTTGAGGCCATATTTCTTACCGCAATCTCAAAATCATTTGTCGCTCCATGCTTCCATCTCCCTGAAAGCTGAAGTTAAACTTCTTATATAACCCAATAGCCCTGAAATTATGACTTTCCACTATCAGCCAAATAACTTCAAGCCCCAGCTCAAAGGCCCTCTCGATTGCAGCTTGAGTCAGCGCCGAACCAAGTCCGCGGCTTCTAAAGGGTCCCAGGACAAAAATAATAAATTCCGCGTCTTTCCTTTTCAAATCCGGCAGCAGCGAAGCATGTCCGACAGCTCTATCTTTCTGCCAAATTAAAAAATTTTCACCATGTTTAAGGAGGTTACATACCCAGTCATGACGCATTTTGTCATTTTCAGGCGGCAATCCCTGACTCACTCTCTTTGGTTTGAATTCATCATACATCGTCAGGAGACATTGTAAATCTGTCCAGCCGCAGCGTCCGATCTCAAAGGTGCGGCCTGTTTTATCCATAAATTTTTTTCTTTTATGAATTTTATTCACCAACGTCCCCGACCCAAGGGAAAGTAAAGCGCGTTCAACCACAAGCCTCTCGTAAATATTATTCTATCG
>CAZVRN010000371.1:0-3049 GCA_964629485.1 uncultured Thermodesulfobacteriota bacterium
CCAAACCAAGAGGCTATGACGCGTTTGGCGATATGAGGCCGCTGTTGTTTCACCCAGACTTCCGGACAATCTCCGTTCCACTTGAAGACGCCGCAAGGCCGTTCCGGCCCCGCCCAAGTATGAAGCCGCCGCACCGACTTAAATTCGATAATCTTGTCCGCCTCACGAAAACCTTGCTCCACGTCGCCGAGCTGCACCACGTCCAGCAGGCCTTCGTTGTAATGGTTGCCTTCGGGCAGCAGTTCCGGGTTGGCCAAGGGGGCATCCGGTTCGAGAGCCGCCTCCGGATCCAGAACAAAGGGACGCTCTTCCCACTCGATCTCTACCAGTTTGAGGGCTTCCTCGGCAATGTCTTCCGTATCAGCAGCCACCGCGACGCCGACCTCCTCCCCCTCAAAATGAGCGACTCCGGGAAGCACTACTTCCGCCGACGGAACATGCCCGCCCAGATCCGCGGCAGGCGGCAGTTCGGGATCGTCATATCTCAAAACAGCCCTCACACCGGGCAAGGCCTCAACACTACTCGTGTCCATGCTCTTGATTTCTGCATGAGGGTAAGGGGAGGTAAAGAACCGCATGTGCAGCATTCCCGGGAGCTGGACGTCCATGGTGTATTCCGCATGTCCGCCGGCTTTTTGAACGCCGTCGATTCGGCGCGGCCCGCGCTGCCCGATGAAATTGTATTGCTTAAGCGGATATTTATCGGCCCGCAGGTTATCGAACATCTCCTCCATTCGAGCCGTTTCATTGCCAGTCGCCATACCTGCCCTCCTCAAAGCTTCTCAGCCGCCTCGAGTACCGCCTGGGGATGTTGAGGATATGTGCCACAGCGGCAAAGATTGCCCGCCAGCGCCTCTTTCACTTCTTTCTCTGTAGGGTCGGGATTTTTATCCAGCAAGGCCTTTGCGGTGACAACGAACCCCGGTGTGCAGTAACCACACTGCATGGCGTGATGTTTGGCGTAACTTTCAATCAGCGGATGTTTAGCGGCTGCAATTCCTTCCACAGTTTCTATGGTTTTTCCATCACATTCGACCGCCAAAGCCATGCATGACAGAATCGGCCGTTCGTCCATTATCACGGTACAAGACCCGCACATTCCCCGGTCGCAAAACTGCTTTGTTCCGGTCAAACCGAGCCTGTCATGAATCAGGTAATAAAGCGTCCACTCAGGCTCCACCTTTACTTCATAAACCTGTTTGTTGACAGTCAGCTTGATCAGCCCCTCGGGGGCAGGCAGCGGCTCATCCTTGTGCCCGGAAAGAACATGCGCTTTTAACTCATCAAAAGTTTCATAAAAATTCGCACAGTAAGGACACAGATATCTGGATGCTTCAGGCGGGATATCCGTCACTTGAAATTACCTCCTTAAACGATCTCTTCATGGAATGTGTGCGACTGCGAACACTCAGTTTAAACAGCCGGCGTTTTCACGATCTGAAAGCCGGGCGGCTTTTAAGATAAAGGGACTGTTTGATCCGATTTTCATAATCACCCCTGAAATGCTTTATTGAATCCAGAACAGGCTGAGGCGCGGCCTGGCCCAGTCCGCACAGGGAAGAAAACATCATCGCTTTTGATAAATCCTGAAGAACCTTGATATCTTCTTCCCAACCGTCTCCCCTGTTCAGTCTGCCCAAAATTTCAACCATGACTTCAGTTCCTTCCCGACAGGGAGCGCATTTGCCGCAGGATTCCTCGAACAAAAACTCCTCGGTTCGATAGACCATGTCTATGACATCCCGACTCTCATCAAAGACAGTAACGCCGCCGGAACCCAAAACCGTTTCATAAGAAAGAGGCACGTCCAGCATGGCGCCGGGGATGATTCTTCCGGCAGCCCCGCCCACCTGGACCATTTTAACCTCTCCGCCTCCAGCGAGATCCATGACCAGCCTTTCAAGGGAACTACCCATGACTAGTTCATAAACGCCCGGCTTTTCCACATCCCCGCTCACTGAAAAAACCTTGGTTCCCTTACTTTGCCCGGTCCCGATTTTTTCAAACCACTCAGCGCCATTCAGGATAATTCGGGGAATGTTTACCAGCGTTTCCACGTTATTAACAATTGTCGGACTTTCCCGCAGCCCTCTGGTGGCCGGGAAAGGAGGTTTATAGCGAGCTTCCCCTCTGAAACCCGCGATAGAATCCATGAGCGCTGATTCCTCACCGCAGATGTAAGCGCCGGCCCCCTCAAAGATTTGAATTTCCAAATGTTCAAGAAAACCCTTTGCGCCGGCCTGTTCAATCGCGCTGATCAATCCGTCGAGCAGACGGTGATATTCGGAGCGCAGGTAGATGTATGCTTGCCCGGACCCGATCGCATAACCAGCGATGGCCATCCCTTCGATCAGGGAGAAGGGATCATTTTCCAGAATATACCTGTCTTTAAATGTTCCGACCTCACCTTCGTCCGCATTGCAGATTAAGAACCTTGGCCCTGAACCTGCTTTGCCGGCCATCTCCCATTTCAGGCCGCATGAAAACCCGGCCCCGCCGCGGCCTCTCAAGCCGGAAGCTTTTACCTGATCTATCGTCTCTTGCGGCGTCATCTTATGACGCGCTATTTCCAAGGCCTTGAAGCCGTCTCTCTTCAGGTAAGAGTTGATATCACCGGGATCAATGAGCCCGCAATTTCTTAAAACGATTCGTTTTTCCGGCACCGCAATCCTCCTTGAGGCGGCCTAGGCGTAGGACTTTAAAATTTGAGAAATCTTGCCCGGGGTCAGGTGCCCGTGCAAGTCATCGTTAATCAACATGGCCGGAGCCATGTCACAGGCGCCGATGCAGTTTGCCAGCTCAAAGGAAAACCTTTGATCCGCCGTGGTTTGGCCGGGTGTTATCCCGATTTCACCGGCTACGCTTTCAATGATCATTTGCGCATCCTTTAAATAACACGGCAGGCTTTTACAAATTCTGATGACGTTTCTGCCCCGAGGTTCAGTCGACAGAAAAGAATAAAAGGTGGCCACTCCATAAACCTCATTGACCGGCACGTTCAGGGACTGGGCGGTCTCAAAAATCAATGCTCTAGATATATGCGTTTCTT
>CAZVRN010000372.1:0-3030 GCA_964629485.1 uncultured Thermodesulfobacteriota bacterium
GCCGACCGGATGGGTGTCCATGGCGGTCCGCCCGCCTTGCTTGAGGGCCTTGGCCGACATGGGATAGCCCGGCACGTTGGCGATAATACCCCAAAACCCGGCCCACGGTTTTTTGAAGTGAAACTTCACGGTATAGGCGTCGATCACTTCCATCGACTTGAGCGGTCTGATCCACCCCCTGCTCCAACAGCCGTTCTTTTTATTCTTAATCCAGTCAATCTGATACTTGAAGGACTCGGCGTTGAAATCCGAACCGTCGTGAAACTTAACGCCTTTGCGAAATTTCATGACCGCGGTTAAAGGGTCCAGAAAATCCCAGTCTGTAGCCAGCCACGGGATAGAGGGCCTGTAGTCGCCACCGCACACGATGGGGCTTTCATAAACATAGGTGAGGGTCACCCAGTCATTGACCGGCCAGTGATTGGGGTTCATCAATCCGATGTACCTGACCGCGGCCCCGCGGTAATAGCCGCCCCGAACAGGTTTGGACTGCTCATAATCCTTCCCCCAGGTCCACCAGGCAGGCTTGGGAAATTTCTTGGTGAAAGTCCAGCCGGGTGCGGAGGAAGTCACTCCGGCCACTGAAGCCGTGCATAACAAAATCACTATAAAAAAGATTACGACAAGGCACAGTATTCCGCTTCGGCCGAAGAGCTTTTTATGATCACCCATGGTAAAACCCTTTCCTTCTGAAGGACTGTTACATGAAAGATAACGATAATGCTTCATTGTTTAATAAGGAAAAATCGTAAAACTATTTAACATAAAGGGTCATCAAAGTCAATTGACATTCAACGGTTTGCAGCTAGGACATAATATGGCGGGTGGCCGTGCTGGTAACGAAATAGGTTCTTGTGCCTTGGATTGTCTTATATCGGCTTCGTGTCATGATGCAGAGTGAGGTATCGAGGCAGAGCCTCGAATCGATTTACCCATTCCAGGGCAGAGCCCTGGAACAAGGAGAAATTCAAGCATACTAACAACGGGTAACTGGTTCAGGATCATGGTTCCTTTAGGCGAAAAAAACTTTTCCCCAGGCAGTCACTTTTTTTGACTAATAATCGAGCATGTGGTAGTATTTGCCGCATCTTTAAAAACAAAACTTCAGAAGATGAAGCATTCCCAACCAAAAAAGAGAGGGGAGGTGATGAGAGAAACCGCGTGGGGAATAACCGTGTTTTCTTTTCGCGTTCAATAAACGAGAGAAGGGGGAAAAAATGAAAAAACTAGTAATTCTTTTAGCTCTTGTTGTTTTCTGTGTCTATGTCCCTTCGGCGAGCCTGGCTCAAGAAATAAAAGTCGGGACACTTCTGGCCAATACCGGACCGCTGAAGGAATATGGCCCTGCCATTCAAAAGGGCGCCATTTTAGCGGCAAAACAGCTCTCTGCCGCGGGGCTCAAGGTCAAACTCATCCATGAAGACAGTGAAACATCCGCCATTCCGGCGATGAACGCCGCCAAGAAACTGGTTGAAATTGACAAGGTTGTGGCTGTTATCGGGGCCCTGGCCAGCGGTGTAACACAGCCCGTGGCGGAATCTGTTACCTGTCCCAAGAATATCATCATGATCTCACCGGCATCCACGTCACCCCTGCTTACCTTTTTACCGGCTGACAAGGGAAAGGATTTTCTCTTCAGGACCTGTCCTTCCGATTCCTTGCAGGGCGTTGTGTCGGGTAAGTTCGCCTCTACTCTTTTCAAGACCGTTTCGGTGCTTTACGTCAACAACGCCTATGGACAGGGGCTTGCTCAATGGTTCAAAAAGTCGTTCGAGCAAAACGGGGGCAAGGTTCTGGCCATGGTGCCTCATGATGAAAAAGCCGCCGAATCTTACACGGCAGAGCTAAAGAAAGCGCTGGCCCCAAAGCCCGAAGCAATGGCCGCTTTCAGCTATCCCCAGCATGCCAAGATCTATATCAAGGAAGCCATCGAGTTCTTCAACTTCAAGAACTGGTATTTCTGCGATGGCACAAAATCAGAAGATATTATCAAGGCTGTCGGTGCGGCCAACCTGGAAGGGCTGATGGGCACCGCACCGGGTTCAGTGGGCGGCAAATCACTTGAGGCCTTCAACGCCGCTTACAAAAAGGAATTCGGGCGTCTCCCGCCCCTGCCTTTTATCACCAACGCCTATGACGGCATGTCAATCATCGGGCTTGCCGCTTACGCCGCCAAGGTGAAAGGCCTTCCCTTAACTTCTAAAAATATACGCGACAACCTGAGGTATGTCGCGAACCCACCAGGCACAGTTATTATGGCCGGTGAGTTTTCAAAGGCCTTTAAGTTACTCAGACAAGGAAAGGATATCAATTACGAAGGGGCGGCCGGATCCGTTGATTTTGATAAAAACGGAGACGTGGTCACACCGATCGAAATTTGGAAGTTCTCGAAGGGAAAGATCGTGACCGTTCGCATGGAATAGTGTCTCTCCCGGGCGCCACAACAACAAAAAAAGGGGGCCTTGAAGCCTCCCTTTTTTTGGCCCAAATACCCTGAAATGAAAAGAGCGGCCATGTTTTTGCGTCTTAAATGCTCGCCGTGGCCAAGTTACCAGGGAGTCTCAGTCCAGTATCTTTGAGATCTTTTTTTCTTCTCCAAGCAGGCCCTGGGGCCGGTAGATCAGGATAATTTCGAGCAGGATGCCGATGAGGAGAAAGCGGATATACGGGGCCCTGGCTTTGAGGACGAAGGGGAGGAAATCGGTCAGGAATTTTGTTCCGATCCATATAGCCCAGACCACGAGAGCGCCGACAACAGCCCCCTTGTTGTTGCCGCTGCCTCCGGCCATGAGCATGACCCAGATAATAAAGGTGCCATAGAGCGGGGTAAAGGCGTCCGGTGAGATAGCCTTGGTGTAATGGGCATAGAGGGCCCCGCCGATGCCCATGATCATGGCTCCGAGGACAAAAGACTGGATTTTGAAATTCAGGACATTTTTCCCGCTCATGGAAGCGGAAGTTTCATCCTCCCGAATGGCCCTCAGGACGCGTCCCCAGGGTGACCTTATGGCCCGCTCAATAGCCAGGTAA
>CAZVRN010000373.1:0-3027 GCA_964629485.1 uncultured Thermodesulfobacteriota bacterium
AGGCCGAGCGTTTGGCTCTTCTTGAGGAGGCCATGGGCCTTGAACCGGCCATGATCGACCTGGAGCTGTCGGCCGGGGATGCTGCACTGGAAAGATTCACTAAAAAAAGCAAAAAAACCAAACTGATTATTTCTTATCATAATTTTGAAAACACCCCGGATTTACCTGAACTCGAAAAAATACTTGAGCACATGCACCGCTTGAAAGCGGACGTGGCTAAAATTATAACCACGGCGCAGACCCCGCAAGAGCTGGTGCGGCTCAGAGATCTCCTGGCCAGGGCTAAAGAGATGGGACAGCCGCTGACCGCCTTCGGCCTGGGTCCGTTAAGCCGATTGAGCCGGGTCCTGACGCCGCTCTGGGGAAGCGTGCTGTCCTACTGTGCGGTCAGTGAGGGCAAGGAGGCGGCTCCGGGGCAGATAACCGGGCCGGAAATGAGACGCGTTTTTCATGACGACCGGACCCCGGGCAAGATAAACCAGGAGACTGAACTGTACGGAGTTCTCGGCTCCCCGGTGGGCCACTCCTTAAGCCCGGCCATACACAACGCGGCCTTTGAGCACCTGGGGCTGAACTGTTTTTACCTGCCTCTGGACGTGGAAGACGCGGGCCTGGCTTTTGAGTGCTTCAAGCTTTTTAATTTTGGCGGCTTAAGTGTAACACGACCGCATAAAATCAACATCATGTCTTATCTGGACGAGATTGACACCCCGGCCAGGAGCCTGGGAGCCGTAAACACGGTCATGCGCCTGAACGGAAAATATTTTGGAACCAACACGGACTGGAAGGGTTTGCTCAAAGCCCTGGGGGGGCAGAAAGGTTTAAGCGGGCGGACCGTGCTGGTCGCAGGAGCCGGAGGGGCGGCCCGTGCAGCCGTTTATGGCTTGACCAAGGCCAGGGCCCGGGTCATTGTCACCAACCGCTCCGAAGGCAGGGGCCGAACTTTAGCCGGGGAATTTGGCGCGAAATTTTGCAGTCTCGATCAAATAAAGTCAGTATCAGCAGATATTTTAATAAACGCCACTCCCCTGGGTATGGACCCCTGGAGAAACAAAACGCCGTTTTCGGCTGACCTGCTCGCGCCCGGAATGGTTGTCATGGACATGGTCTACTCTCCGCTCGAAACGCGCCTGCTTCGTGAAGCCCGGCGGAAGGGCTGCCAAACCGTGGACGGGCTGTCTATGCTGCTCTGCCAGGCCGCCCTTCAGTTTGAAACCTGGACAGGTATTTCAGCTCCGGTCGAAACCATGCGGGCCGCAGTTGAAAACATTTTGGAGAAAAAAGATGGAAATCAATAAAAACCCGAAAAAAATCCAGGCAGAAATTGATATCCCGGGTTCTAAAAGCCTGACCCATCGCGCTCTTATCATGGCTGCCCTGGCCGAGGGAGAGAGCCGTATTCGCCAGCCTTTGATCTGCGAGGACACCAGCCTGACCATAGGGGCTCTCAAAAAAATGGGGGCTGAAATCAGCCCGAAAAACGGGGACCTCATTGTAAAAGGAACCGACGGGGAAATCAATCAGAACGGCCTGGAAATCAACCTGAACAACTCAGGCACGTCCATGCGGCTGCTCACTTCCGTGGCCGCGTTAAGCCGGAAACCCTGCATACTGACCGGCAGCAAGCGCATGCAGAACAGGCCGATCGAACCGCTTCTTAAGTCTCTTTCGGAACTGGGAGGCAAGGTCTCGACTCTTAATGACACCGGCTGTCCGCCGGTCAGAATCCAGGGCGGCGGCATCAAAGGAGGAACAACCCGAATTTCCGCGGCCAAAAGCAGCCAATTCCTGTCTTCCCTTCTTCTGGCCAGCCCTTACGCACAGCAGGACGTGACAATCGAGGTGAGCGACTCGGTAGCTTCCTGGCCCTATGTCGAGTTGACCCTGGCCATGATGGAGGCATTCGGGGTCAAGGTCGAACGGCAGGGACGTAACTGGTTTCGGGTACAAGCCGGACAGCGCTACAAGAGCAGAGAGATAGACATTGAAGGCGACTGTTCCTCTGCGGCTTATTTCTGGGCCGCGGCGGCAGTGACGGGAGGTTACGTGGCCACGCGGCACATCAAGCCCTTCTCTCTCCAGCCCGATTTTCAATTCCTGGACGTTTTGAGCCAGATGGGAAGCGAGGTGGTTTTGGGGCGAAACTGGGTCGCAGTTCAAGGCGGTTCTTTGTCCGGGGTTGACATTGACATGAACACCATGCCCGACCAGGTGCCCACTCTGGCCGTGCTGGCCGCTCTGGCGAACGGAAGGACGCGGATACGAAACGTGGCCCACCTGCATTACAAGGAGAGTGACCGTCTGGTTGACCTGGGAGCTGAATTAGCTAAACTCGGCGTCTCCGTCAAGGTCAAGGAGGACGGTCTGGAGATCCGGGGCGGAAAGATAAACGAAGGAACGATTGACCCGCATCATGATCACCGCCTGGCCATGAGTTTTGCCGTGGCGCGGCTAGTTAAACCCGGAATCAATATTCTTGATCCGGACTGCGTGGTCAAATCGTTTCCCAATTTCTGGAAACTCTTTGAAGAGTTAAAACCGTGAACCTGGTTCTCATCGGATACCGGGCAACCGGCAAGTCACTGGTGGGCGCTTTATTATCAAAACGGCTTAAACGGCCGTTTCTGGACACGGACGAATTAATCCAAAAGGAAGCGGACCAAACCATACCGGATATTGTGGCGACCAAGGGTTGGGATTATTTTCGCCGCCTGGAAAAAGGAGTGGTGGCGCGCGTAAGCGCTCTCGACCAGCATATCATTGCCACCGGCGGCGGCGTGGTTCTCGATCCGGAAAACACAGCCCGCCTGCGCAAGACCGGATTTCTTGTCTGGCTCAAGGCCGACGCGGCGACAATAAAAAGCCGGCTGGCGGTTGACAGTTCCAGACCGCCGCTGACAGGCTCAGACACGGTTGATGAAGTATCTGAAGTGCTTCATGAGAGGCTTCCGGCTTACCGCCGGGCCGCTCACATAAGTATTGACACAACGAATCTTTCTCCGGCCCAGATCGCAGACAGCATCCTGA
>CAZVRN010000374.1:0-3021 GCA_964629485.1 uncultured Thermodesulfobacteriota bacterium
CACGTCATCGAAAAAAATGTCGGCGTTACGATCCGCCTGCAAGCCGGCCTTGACTTCAAATTTACCGAAACTCAGGCCCGGTGTATCTGCCGGTACGTAAATGAGAGCAATACCACTTTCACCTTTTTCTGCTTCTGTCTGACAAACGACGCAGTAAAGGGAGGAAACCCCGGCGCTGCTGGGAAATCTTTTAGCCCCGTTGATGACCCATTGATCGCCGTCTTTAACGGCTCGGGTGGCGATAGTACGACCGTGGAGTTCCGGCAGGTTTTCGACATCACATCCGCTGGCTGGTTCGGTCATGGCAAAGCACGCCAAGCAGGGTGATTTTGCTTCAGACATGGATTGGTAAAGCTTGATGATTTCATGGTTGCCTGAAGCAATGGCAGGCATCATCGCCCATCCGCTAATGACCGCCACCATCCCAATGCCGACATCACCGCGTGACATCTCTTCAATAACAATACAGTTCGTTACAAAGTTGGGTCTTTGGGCATCATTATCGCTTCTTTCTTCCCGCGCACCCGCCTGGAATATTCCCAATGCGTCAAGCTTAGAAAGAATTGCATTGATGAGCACATGGTCGGTATCGTCATCAATTTTGTCCCGAACCGGCATGATCTCCTGATCAACGAATTTGCGTATTACCTGCGCGATCATCTTGTCCTGTTCCGTTACAATCAGCGGGAAATAATCCATCTTTCTTGTCCTCCTTTCAGCAGTTTCTACTTTTAGAGAAAAGTTAATTTTTTAAAATGGACGTTGCGATTCTGATATGAAATTTACACTATATTAGCATATTTGATGCTGAAAATGCCATTTAACTTTTTTTATTGTTTCATTTTTTTAGCTTGACATGAATTTACAAAGCGGCTATTACTGATCTTTAATGTAAATATTTTCTTAACTATTTGTATTTCTAAGGAAAAATACATTTTCCCGGAAATATTCCTTATTTAATGTCTTCAAACAAGGTGAAACGTCGTTTGTATTGGGCGGGCCGAATAACATTACTGGTTTATTCAAGATAAAAAAATAGGGAGGGTCAATATGCGCGCTTTGGAAGAACTGGCCGAAGCCACTGCAACTCTTGAGAACAGGTTTGTCAGTAAATGGAAAAATGAGGACAAGAGGATCGTTGGTTATGTTTGTTCTTACCTGCCGGAGGAAATTCTTTACGCGGCGGACATTTTTCCATTTAGGCTGACGGGAAAAGGGGTCAAAGACACCTCGCTGGCCGATTCATACCTAACGAGGGTGAATTGCACTTTTTCCCGGTGCTGTCTGGAACTTGGGTTCAGCGGCGGTTTTAAATTTCTCGATGGGGCAGTGTTTATTAACGGTTGCGATCACATCCGCCGGACCTTTGACAACTGGAAGGCGCATAAAAGCGCGCTTCCTTTTATGTACATGCTTCCGGTTCCGCATCTTTTAAACGCCGAGGGCAGACAGTGGTATGGGGAGGAGGTCTTAAAATTTAAAGAGGCGGTTGAGTCGTACTTTGCTGTGAACATCACGGCTGAGAATCTTTCAGAAGCGGTAGCCGTTTATAATGAAACCAGAAGGTTGCTTAGGAAACTTTATGAGCTGAGAATTAAAGATGAGCCTCCGCTGTCGGGTTCCGAGGTGCTTACAATCTTATCAGCGAGCACCGCAATTCCAAAGAAGGAATTTAACCAAATTTTAAGCCGCTTGCTGGAGGAAATTGAATCTAGCCCCAGAAAATTGAATGGAAAGGTTCGTTTGATGATCGCTGGCAGTCTGATGGATGACCCTGAATTTATAAGAAACGTGGAGGACCTCGGCGCCATTGTCGTGGCCGATGCGCTGTGCTTTGGGTCAAGGAATTTTTGGGATCTGACTGAGGATAGTGGTGATGTTTTTGAATCCTTGGTTGATCGTTATTACAATCATGTGCCTTGTCCGCGAATGGCCGGGGAATACAAGCGAAGATTGAGTTTTGTTAAAGAGCAGGCTGAGCGGGCGCAGATTGATGGTGTTATTTTAGAACACATAAAATTTTGCGATACGCACGGTACTGATAACGCTCTTTTAAAAAAAGACCTTGAAGAGATAGGCATACCGGTCATTGAATTGGAAAGGCAGTACGGCCCCCTGGCCGATGCGGGCCGCCTGCGTACCCGAACTCAGGCTTTTCTTGAAAGGATTAGGAGATAAAAAATGAGTACTGGTAACAATTCCGCTCTTGAGAGAATCGTGGCAAATTTTGAGCTGGCTTCCAGCTTGCCGCAGGATTTGGATTTGGAATCCCCGGCTATGAAAGCGGTTATAGACGCGATGCCTGAAGCTAGAAAAGGGACCTTCCTGGCCATGTATAAAGACCCAGACATCAGGGCCATGTCCGCCATTTTCAACCGTAACTCTGGAAATTACTGGAAGAGTTTGCTGACAGCGAAGGATGAAGGGAAGAAAATTGTTTTTGTCCCTTTTAATTTTGCTCCGGAAATTTTTCATGCCTTGAACATGGTGCCGGTATGCGTGGAAGTTTTGACCACGATGGCTCAAAATCTGGAAGAAGGTGTGGCGGAATATCTCGACCTGGCGGTGGAACGCGGGCTGCCTGACACCATGTGTTCCACGCAAAGGGGGGTCATCGGGCTGTTTGAGGCGGGAATCCTGGAAAAACCGGATCTTATCATAAACGGGGCGCTCGGTTCCTGTGATCCCAACTCCAAGGCCTTTGAATACATGGCTGAAAAATTTGATATTCCAGCACTCTATCTTGATATTCCTTATTACCATGATAAACGCGCTCTTGATTATTACGCGCGGGGTTACAAGAATGCCGTTAAAGCCATTGAGGAAATGACGGGCCATAGGCTGGACCCGGACCGTCTCAGGGAAGTGGTGAATTATACAAACAGGGCTACTGAGCTTTTTCTGGAGATAAACGAGCTCAAAAGAAACGTGCCCAACCCTGTGCCAAATTACTATAACATGCAGCACATAGGTACAAAATTCATGATGGTCGGCACCCCTGAAGCCGTGGATTTCTATGAA